>NZ_JAQTQR010000071.1 GCF_028712165.1 Sulfuricurvum sp.
TTTGGTAAAAAACGGCGCTTAGTTCTATTTTTCGCATGAGAAACGTTGTTCCCGCTCATTGGGCCTTTACCGCTAATAGCACATTTTCTTGCCATTTTGAGGCTCCTTGCGTAAATTTAGGTTGCGAATTTTATCTCAACCAACCCAAAGTTTACCTTAAGGACTGCATGAACCTCAATCTTTCCCTTTTCATCTTCCTCTGCTTAAAGGCACATTTAATCTATACGCCATTACAATATAAACAACTTTAATTAAAAAAGATCGGATGCCCTGATACGTGATTACCTCTGAACAAATCACCCTTTATATCCAAAATATTCCCCCTACCCCCGAAGTTGTCCGTCAAGCATTGATGTATGTCCGTGCCGGTGACTTACCCAAAGCGGCAAAATGTGCCGAAGATGATCCGGCGCTAAAACTGTATCTTCGTACTCTTGTCAACCGTCCTATCTACAGCTTTCGAAATGAAGTAACGGATATAGCCCAAATTTTCGGGATTTTAGGGACGGCTACGGCACAGCAAATCCTTTACAGTTACCTAATGAACTTGTTAGCACCTAAAGAGTGGTCCCTGTTTGCCCTCTCAAGTCATGCTTTCTATGATTTGCAGGCTTCTCTCGGACGTAAATGGGAACGTATTTTAAACCATTTGAAACTTCACAGCCGTGACAATGAGAGTGCTATAACTCTGCTTCCTGCCAGTATTATTGTCTGCGATGCCCTTTTTAAAGACCATCTGGATGAAGTCAAACAGCTACGAAGCGTAAAAGCTCTGGATTATAATACGATTCTTCAGCGCCTCACGGGGAGCACCTTATTTGACCTGTGTACTCAAATTGCCGAAAAATGGGAAATCCCTTCAACTGTTTCGGATATTGTTCAAGCCTCCTCTGGAGCAAATACCTCCATAAGCGGTGATACAAAAATTTTAGGCCAGTGGATGCACCTATTACTCTTTTATGAACTTTCACAAAGCGTTTACGTCAGTGCTGGGCTCAATGAGTTTATTGATTTTCAAATCGAGTTTGTCCAAGATATATATGAATCTTTTATGCAAGTGGTGGGGTACGATGAGAGCAACGGTTAAAGGGCGAGTCGCCATTTTCAGTCCGCAAGGATTTTTGGATGGGAACAATGCACCTGCATATCTAACAATCGAAGATATCAAAGCCACCGAAGCGCTTAATGTCGATATGCTCTTGGTATCACTCAAAAAAGTGATCTTTTTTAATAAAAACGGATTGGACGTTTTTATCAAACTTCTTTTATCCATTCGAAGCCAGAAACATATAGCTGTGGGGCTATGCGATTATGATCATAAAAAATTTACAACCATCAACAGTTTTTACGGAGGCAGTCTAAATTTTTCTCTCTTCCTCACCGAAAAAATTGCCGAGCTTTTCGCCCCGACGAACAAAGGTGATTCCCGAACCGTTTTACTTTATAATGAAGACCCGTCTCAACGCTCTGCCATGGCAATTGAATTGTTCGATTACGGACACAATCCCATTATCGCCCAAAGTAAAAAAGAGTTTGACGAAAAGAAAAAGAGTCCGGATCTCTATTATGCCATTATCGAAGATACGTATCTCGGCCTCTTCGGTCAGAAAATTGCTACCCGTGTTACCGGCAATGCCATTATCTATACGATTGCCAATTTTTTGGATGCCGAGATCGGAAATACCTTTAATATCGCCTACCATAACAACTCCCTAAACGTTGGTTTCCGTCTCTTTATCTTCGATGCCTATAAAGTCGTTTCAATGAATGTCCATGCATTGAACTTTTTCACGAAACTCGCCTCTTCTGCCGCAGAGTACAATGCAACCATCTGTTTTGTAGGACTCACCTTCGAAAAAACCCCGGTCAGTTTTAAAAACGACCTCGAAGATGCCGGGATGCTCTTTTTTGACAATATGGATGATATTCTCAAAAACAAAGAGCTCCTTCAAGAGCTCGGCGGCAGCAGCGCTGCAGCATCCAAACAGGTCCGTACCCTCAATAAAGCATTGGTAAACGAGCTCCCCCACTTTATCGATGCCACCGTCTCGACCATCGCGATGATGACCAATGCCAAAGCATCCAAAGAGTCGATGAGCGTCCAAACCTTAGAGGTCAAAAATACCCAAAACCAGTTTGCCAGTTCCATCGGATTTTACGGCGATTTGGACGGGATGATTATCCTCGTCTTTCCGAAAGATATCGCAAAAAAAGCCTGTGAACTTCTCATCGGTGAAGCGACCGATGACGAAGAGGCGATTTTGGATTCTCTTGCCGAGTTTGTCAACATTATCGGCGGACGTGCAAAATCCCTTTTAGGAGAGAAAAAACATCATGTTGACATTACCCTTCCCCGAACCTATCATGATGTTGCATCCTTGATGGAAATGGCACAGAACAAAAAAGGGGTTCAAGTCAACTTGGTCTTTGAGGGAAGTAGTTTTATATTCTTTTTAACGCGATAAATAGGCTCTTTAAGTTATTGAAAAAGCATAGTCTTTCTCTTGAAAGAGTTTTACACACGTATCAACTACTTTTGCATCATAATAGGTGCTTCGATGATTTTGAATTTCTCCCAATGCTACATCTATGCCGAGGCCTGGGCGATAGGGTCTGTGTGTAGATATCGCTTCTACTACGTCAGCAACAGCAATTATACGTGCTTCTAAAAGTATCTCATCATCTTTTAAACCCATGGGATAACCGGAGCCATCAAGTCTCTCATGGTGCTGTAAAACTATTTTTGCAATTGGCCATGGAAAATTGATATCTTTTAGGATATCGTAGCCTGATTGTGGATGCGTCTTAATAAGTGAAAATTCTATATCATTTAGAGCGGAGGGTTTAGAAAGAATTTCTGCAGGAATAGAGATTTTACCGATATCATGTATCATAGCACTGTATTTAACTCCTTTGATTGTCTCCTCAGGAAGATTCATCTCAGTAGCAATTGCAACTGCCAGTTGGGAAACCCGTTTCTGGTGACCTGCTGTATAAGGATCACGTTTCTCAGTGATGGAGGCTGCCATCAAAATCGAGCTGTCGAGCGATATTCTCAATTTCTCCAGTGTAATTTCTAAATCCATTTCCCCTTGTTTACGCTTTGTAATGTCACTCACAATGCCGGTTAGACCACTAACTTTCCCTTTTTGCAGAATTGGACGAGTCGACGAGTTTACATAGCGAAATGTGCCGTCTTTACAGACTATTCTAAATTCATGTTGTTCAATATTCCCACTCAAGGCATTTTTGAACATAACCTCTACAATAGACATATCGATGGGCATGATAAATTCTTTGAATGATTTGCCAATAATTTCGTTTGGCAAATAGCCGCTTAAACCCACTATAACCGGGCTAATATAGGTGATTGTTCCCTCCGTATCCAAACTGAAAATTACGTCATTGATATTTTCTACAAGAGATTGGTAACTAGCCTGACTATCAGCCAACTTATTACGCACCATTTCCATGTTTAGCAACTCTTTTTGCAGTTGCGGATAGTAGCTTTTTCGTATCGATTTTTCACCTAGTCCGATAATTTTATCTCGCAGTGAAGATTCAATTTTCTCAGATTCAGAGTGCTTTTTCATATAGCGCCTCTATCTCTTCTATACGTGCATGTCGCGGATTAGTAGCCATACAGGCATCATTTAATGCGTTGATGGAAAGCTGGTGAAGATCTGCACGTGTTATACCGAATTCACTGAGGGTTGTATTGATTCCTGCTTTAGAACGTAATTCGATTAAAGCATCTAATAATAGCTGTTTTCTAGCATCTGAATCTAAACCGTCAAGTTTTAAACCCATTGCGAAAGCGATTTGATCGTAACGCTCAGGCATTGCTGGATAGTTAAAATCTACTACGTGATTTAATAATATTGCATTACAGACTCCATGCGCTAAACCTGAAAAACCACCCAGACTATGTGCCATAGCATGAACCAGCCCAAGGCTGGCATTAGAAAATGCCATTCCGGCGAGCAAACTTCCCATCATCATATTGTTTCGATACTCTAAATTCATAGGGTGTGCTATAGCCGGAATCAGGTTTTGTACCAGTAGAGGGATAGCAGTTAAAGCATGCATATCAGTAATTGGCGAACTTGCATTTGAAACATAGGCTTCCATCGCATGAACTAGTGCATCTATACCGGTAAAGGCAGTCAGTTCTGAGGACATTGTTGTTGTAGTTTCAGGATCAATTAAAGCAACATCAGGCACTACAGTTTTACTGATAATAGCTATCTTGACCTTGCGTATTGTGTCGTTAATAATGGCAAATTGTGATACATCTGCAGATGATCCTCCCGTGGTAGGAATACATATTAGGGGCGGTCCCGGTATGGGTACTTCATCTACCCCTTCGAATTCCAAAATATTTTTATCATTTGCAAAGGCGATACCAATCCCCTTGGCACAATCCATAGGGCTGCCTCCACCTACGGCAATGATGACGTCGCATTTATACTCACGAAATAATTCGACACCGGCATCTACCTCGTAGTTTTTAGGATTTGGTGTGACATCCTGAAATAGTACCCACGGTATTTTTTCCATATTTAAGGAATCAAGAACACGATTTAGCCAAACTGTTTTGGCTACACCGGAATCTGTAACTACAAGCACTTTTTCAGCACCGAAGTTCTTAGCATATCGTCCGACTAAATTCAAAGAACCTGCACCATAGACGAACTCAGGTACTACAAACTTTCTTAATTCCAGCGGATTCGGATTCATGACAGACATCCTTTTCGATATTTTTTATCTATATTAATATTATCTTAATTTATATTTACTGAAGCTTTTAGAGAGTGTCAGAATATGTCTATAAACCTATCTCCAGCTTTTTCAAAGTTAGAAACTGAACAGATGACATTATGTCTACTTACTATAGAAAACCTGTCAAAGCTATCTAAAAATCTTTTTCGCTAAAATAACGAAAATATTTACTCAAGGTATAAGCCATGCTCGTTGCTCCTAGTGTCCTCTCTGCCGATTTTGGAAATTTAGCGCGTGATGTACGTGCCATCTGTGACGCAGGATGCGACTTGGTACACGTTGATGTGATGGACGGGCACTTCGTCCCCAACCTTACCATCGGGCCTGTCGTTGTCAGTGCCATTGCTGCGTCTGCGACCAAACCACTCGATATCCACCTCATGGTAGAAAACAATACCTTTTTTGTCGATTTGTTTGCCCCTTTGAAACCGGAATACATTTCATTTCATATCGAAGAGGAAAAAAATCCGCACCGTCTGGTCCAGTACATCCGCTCACTCGGGATCAAACCTGCCATTGTTTTAAACCCTCATACCCCGGCCGAAGCGATCGAATATCTATTGGGTGATTTGGATATGGTTCTCGTTATGTCGGTTAACCCTGGATTCGGCGGACAGAAGTTCATCCCGACCGTTGTAGAGAAAATCCGCCGCCTGAAAGTACTGCGCGACCGCATCAATCCAAACTGTCTTATTGAAATCGACGGAGGTGTCGGAAGCTCCAATATCGAAATGCTCAAAAATGCAGGAGTCGATATCTGTGTCGCAGGAAGCTATGTTTTTGGTGCAGAAGATTATAAAACCGCGATTGACAGCTTAAAAGTATGAGAGTCAAAATCTGCGGGATTACCAATCTCGACGATGCCCTTAACGCTATTGATGCGGGAGCCGATGCGTTAGGGTTTGTTTTTTACCCTGAATCTCCCCGCTATATTTCCCCCGAGAATGCAAAATCGATTATTTCACAGCTCCCCCCGTTCATAGAAAAAGTGGCTCTGTTCGTCAACGAAACACCGGAGACGATCCGTTCTGTCTGTCATGAAACCGGATCTACCCTTGCACAAATTCATTTCGATGTCAGCGATGATTTTTTCACTGCGTTAGACTTCCCATCTTTACGTGTTATCCGCGCAAAGGCACCCGAAGACGTCCTCCTCTATCCGAATGAGTATCGTCTTATCGATGCGTATTGCGAAGGATACGGCGGAAGCGGAAAGCGTCTCAACATCGAATGGTTCGATCATGTCGATTGTTCCAAAATCATCCTCGCCGGAGGACTTGATCCCCATAATGTCGGTGCTCTTAAATCTTACGGATTCTACGGAGTTGACGTCAGCAGCGGTGTAGAAAAAAGCCATGGGCTCAAAGATCACGAAAAAGTCTGCACGTTTATACAACAGGCAAAATCATGAAGGATTTTGATCCGAAAACAATCAATCGTCTTACTAAAAACGGGATTTCAAAAGAGGAGCTCGAATCCTCCCTTCCCTATCCTCCTGAACTGTCGCTTGAACTTCTTGCAGCACGCGGAATGAACCTTGTATTGAGCAATAATTACTATCGCTTTGCAACGGCCGTAAGCTCTGTAGACGATACCCTCTTTTGCATCGTCGATATCGAAACCAACGGTTCAAAGCCTTCTCATCATCAGATCATTGAGATCGGTGCGGTAAAGCTCCAAAACGGCCATATCATCGATAGCTATGAGAGTTTGGTCTATTGCACCGAAATTCCTACCCTCATACAGGGAATTACCGGGATCAGTGTTGAGCAAACCCTGCTAGCGCGCCCTCTAAAACAAGTGATGCAGGAGTTCCGTCTTTTTCTCGGGGATGCCGTGTTTGTAGGACATGCCGCAAAATTTGATTATAACTTCGTATCCGCCATGATGGAACGTGTCGGGCTTGATAAGCTTCTCAACCGTTCTTTATGTACCATCGATTTAGCGGAGCGGACAATCGAGAGCGAGCGTTACGGCTTGGCCTATCTCAATGATCAACTCGAACTTTATAAAGATGCGACTCATCATCGAGCCCTCTCCGATGCAATGACAACAACAAAACTTCTCAAGCGAACACTGGTACTTGTCCCTAAAAGCATTAAAAATACGGAAGAATTGATTGCTTTTTCAAAAGAAGCCAAACGGCTTAAACGTCCAAAAGTAAAAAAAGAAGAAAAAATAGAAACTGAAGAAAAGTAAACAGTAGATACTAGGGATACATCACCGGAATTTTGCCCCGATGATCTACAAAAAAAGTTTATTCGGTATAGCGTCCCATACCGACAAGTCGACTATAACGTTTTTCAAGACGTTCTTCATCGCTAAGTGCACGGAGAGTAGTGATTTCTCCTAAAAAATAGTTTTTAAGTGCAGTAACGGCACCCTCTTTGTCACGATGTGCACCGATCAGCGGTTCATCGATAATATCATCGATCAAATCAAGCTCTTTTAAATCGGCACTGGTAATTTTGAGTGCATTGGTTGCCGCCTCAACTTTGGCAGGATCGTTCCACAAAATAGCCGAACACCCCTCAGGAGAGATAACGCTAAATACCGAATAGCGCATCATTGCAAGACGATCGGCAACACCGATAGCCAAGGCTCCACCGCTTCCGCCTTCACCAATAACGACTGAAACCGTAATGGTATTAAGATTTGAGAGTTCGAGAAGATTGCGGGCAATCGCTTCACTTTGATTACGCTCTTCCGCGCCGAGTCCCGGATAGGCGCCCGGGGTGTCAATCAGCATCAAAAGTGGAAGATTAAACTTCTCCGCCATTTTTGCGGCACGCAATGCTTTACGATACCCTTCAGGGTGAGGCATACCGAAATTGCGTTTGAGTTTATTTTTAGTTCCTCGCCCTTTTTGCTCTCCGATCACCATCACACGTTCATCACCGATCGTTCCGATATAGCAAATAATCGATTGATCATCACGAAAATGGCGATCACCGTGAATCTCATATTTTTTATCCAACAAAAGATTAATATAATCGAGTGCGTACGGACGGTCTTGGTGACGTGCCAGCTGAAGTTCTTGATAAGGAGAGAGATTCGTATAGGTTTTATGAACCTCTTTGTCCAAATTCTGCTTGAGGATTTCTACTGCATGGTGGTCATAACGGACTTCTGCAGCAATAATCTCCTCTTGTATTTGGCGAATATTCTGTTCGAAATCTAAATAGGTAGCCAACGGCTTGCCCTCTTATATTTTTTTGAAAATAACGACACCGTTGGTGCCGCCAAATCCAAATGAGTTAGACATAACGATATTCAGTTCCGCTTTTCGTGCCGTATTCGGAACGATATCCAAATCACAGTTTTCATCCGGAGTCACGTAGTTAATAGTAGGAGGAATAATACCGTCACGCATTGCCATAATACTGATAACCGCTTCGATACCGCCCGCTGCTCCGAGACAATGTCCTGTTTGACCTTTTGTCGAACTTACCGGAGGACAGTTCTCTTTGCTACCAAATGCGATTTTGAGGGCTGCTGTCTCGTTTTTATCATTTGTAGGGGTACTGGTTCCATGTGCATTAACGTAATCAACTTTCGGATTTCCAGCCATTCTAAGAGCTGCTTTCATTGCACGTAGCGGTCCCTCAAGACTTGGTGTCGTAATGTGATTCGCATCACCGCTCTCACCGAAACCGATAAGCTCAGCGTAGATACGTGCACCGCGGGCCACTGCAGCATCATACTCTTCAAGTACCAATGCCGCAGCACCCTCTCCCATAACAAACCCGTCACGTTCCGCATCAAATGGACGTGATGCGTGTTTTGGATCATCATTACGTGTTGACAGTGCTTTCATCGATGCAAATCCGCCGATACCAACACCGGTAATCGCAGATTCAGCCGCAACCACTAACATTTGATCCGCACCGCCGATCATAATCGTTTTAGCGGCTTCGCTGATCGCATGGGTCCCTGCCGCACACGCCGTTACTGCTGAAAGATTCGGCCCTTGCAAACCATGATCGATCGAAATAAATCCGCCGAGCATATTGACAAGTGCTCCGGGAATAAAGAAAGGAGAGATACGACGTGCACCTTTGGTTTCAAGAATGATTGAACTTCGCTCAATCGACGGAAGTCCACCGATACCGGCTGCTGCATCGATACCGAAGCGCTCTTTATCAAAATCCTCAGGGAAATTGGCATCCGCCATCGCCTCTTGTGCCGCTTTAATCCCAAGATGGATAAATCGGTCCGCTTTTTTAACCTCACGAGCATCCATAACGGTTTCAGGATTGAAGTCTTTCACCTCACCGGCAATTTGCGCACTTTGTGTCGAAGCATCAAAAATCGTGATCGTATCGATCCCGCATTCACCTTCACAAATTGCTTTGAATGAGCTCTCTTTGTCATGACCAAGCGCATTGATCATTCCCATTCCGGTTACTACTACTCTTTTCACATTCTCTCCTGATGGTCGATGGTCTGAAACTTTGGCTCCGATAAGCCAATCTCTTAGACCATAATATAGATTTTAGGATTTATCGAGGTGAATCCTCGATAAGGGTTTTTAGTTTTTGCTTTGGATGTAGTTGATTACATCTTGAACAGTTTGGATTTTTTCCGCTTCGTCATCAGGGATTTCGATATCGAATTTTTCTTCAAGAGCCATTACCAATTCAACAACGTCAAGGCTATCAGCGCCAAGATCTTCTACGAATTTAGAATCCTCTTTAACTTCGTCCGGGTTAACGCTGAGTTGCTCAACCACTACTTCTTTAATATCTTCCAAAAGTGCCATAATAGCTCCTGTTCCTATGAATAAAATCGCGAAATTATATCATATTTTACTTAAGAGGGAAAGTTTTCCCCTTAAGGGCCTTTTACATGAACATTCCGCCGTTTACTTTTAGCGTCTCACCGGTGATATAGCTGGCATGGTCGCTCAACAAAAATGCCGTTGCTTCGGCCACTTCCGCAGCACTTCCAAAACGGGCCATCGGTATTTTAGCGGTAAATGCCGCTTTTACTTCCTCTTTGAGTTCATCCGTCATATCGGTCGCAATGAAACCCGGAGTAATACAGTTATAGCGGATACCGCTGGTTGCCGCTTCGATCGCAAAGCTTTTTGTCATGGCGATCATACCGCCCTTACTCGCCGCATAATTGGTTTGTCCCGCATTGCCGGTTTCTCCGACGATGGAAGCCATATTGACGATGCTTCCGAATTTTTGTTTACGCATTGCTTTCATCGCTTCGCGACATCCGATAAACGCCGATGTTAGGTTTGCGTCCAGTACACTTGTGAATTCTTCCGCTTTCATACGCAATGCCAACTTATCATTGGTAATCCCTGCATTGTTGACCAAATATGAAAGAGCGCCGTCCGCATCGACAATCGTTTTGACCGCATCGACAAATGCCGCTTCGTCACTCACATCAAACCCGATAACCGCCGCTTGACCGCCGGCAGCTTCAATCTCAGTTTTTATCGCATCTGCCGCTGCCGCACCGCTGCGGTAGTTGATCCATACTTTAAGACCGTAACCTGCTAATACTTTTGCAACTTCTGCACCGATCCCACGGCTTGAACCTGTTACTAATACATTTTTACCCGTAAATTTCATTTTCATCCTTTGTATTATAGTTTTGCAACGCTATCGGAGTAAAACCCCGATAACTACGTTAACACTGGGTTTCCTTAGGCATGAAGCCCGCGCATGTTGCATGCTTTTTATATAAGCGGCATATCCATCTCGGCTGGTTTTTCAAGTCCCATGAGTTTTAAAACGGTCGGCGCGACATTATTAAGAGCACCGGGGTGAACTTCATTAACTCCGTCCGCCATCACGAAACACCAGACTTTTCCTACTGTATGGTTAGTGAGCATATTTCCCGAATCATCACGCATCTCTTCGCAGTTTCCATGATCGGAAGTAAGCACCATTGCATAACCGTTTCGCTGTGCCGTTTCAACAATCCGCCCCAACTGTGCATCGACCGCTTCGACCCCTTTTACCGCTGCTTCGAAATTTCCGGTGTGTCCTACCATATCTCCGTTGGCAAAGTTGACGACTACAAAATCATACCCTTCCTCCATCGCTTTGAGTACAACGTCTCCCACTTCGGGAGCAGACATCTGTGGCTGCATATCATAGGTTTTTACTTGCGGACTCGGAATCAGTACCCGTGTCTCATTCTCATAGGGCTCTTCGATACCGCCGTTAAAGAAAAAGGTCACGTGTGCATATTTTTCCGTCTCTGCAGTATGAAGCTGTCGAAGCCCTGCGCGGCTGATCACTTCAGCAAGAGTATTTTTCGGTGCATCTTTAGGAAACAGTACCGGATATGGGAAATTTTTATCGTATTGGGTAATCGTAGCCAAATGGGTCGGTACAAAGGTACGTTTAAATCCGTCGAATTGTGGATCTCCGATTGCATGGGTCAGTTCCCGCATCCGATCGCTTCGGAAATTGAGTGTTAAAACCGCATCCCCCTCTTTGAATCCTTCATATCCTTCAAATGCAGTAGGAGTAATAAATTCATCCGTCTCTCCTGCGGCATATGCATTTTCGATGTAATCAGCAACGCTTTGCTCGCTTTTTGGAGTGGCGCACACGATGGCGTCGTATCCTTTTTGAACACGTTCCCATCGGTTATCCCGATCCATACCGAAAAATCGTCCCCCGATCGAGCCGATTTTGACATTAGGATATCCATGGGTGTTTAGTGTATGCAAAAAGAGATTCGCCGATTTTGGAGCGACATCACGCCCATCGGTAATAAGATGCAACCACACTTCTTTACCTGCTTCTGCAGCGATCTCCGCTACTCCGATCAAATGATCGATATGCGAATGAACTCCTCCATCACTTAATAGTGCAATCAAATGAAGTCGTTTGCTGGTTGTGAGTAATGAAGCAAAAATCTCATTATGCTCAAATCTCCCTTCTTCCAGGGCAAGGGAGATTTTGACCAAATCCTGATACAATACCCGACCACTGCCGATAGACATATGTCCCACCTCGGAATTGCCCATTTGCCCCTCAGGAAGACCAACACTCAAACCAAAGGTATCGATCAGAGAGTGCGGAACTTCACGAAACAAACGATCGTACGTCGGTTTATGCGCAGCATGAAAGGCGTTATATTCACGTTTAGGCGAGTAACCAATACCGTCAGTGATGACCAAAACAGTTTTTTTGCTCAAATTGGCTCCTTTGATTAAACAAACTTTGGGGGGATTATATTAAAATGTCACTTTTGCATTGCTTTTAAATTTTATCTTAAAGAGTTCATAGAATGTTATATTGGTTTCATAAGGCCCTTGGTATTAATCTGTTTCAGTATATTACCGTCCGTGCGGGTATCGCTTTTTTCATCGGTTTGCTCCTCACTCTCTTTATCATGCCACGCTTTATTGCTTGGGCACAACGTTCTGCACGTGTGCAGCCGATCAATGAATACGTCAGTGCCCATCAAGGCAAAGCAAAAACGCCGACGATGGGGGGAATCGTTTTTGTGATTTCTACCGTAATTGCTTCCCTGCTTACCGTCAATGTGATGAATCCTTTCGTCATCGGCGGTCTTCTTACCCTTGTGTTTTATGCTTATATCGGATTTACCGATGACTGGGGCAAAATTCGCGGTGCCAATAACCTCTCCGGTCTCACTGCCCGCGCCAAACTTATCATGCAGATCGTATTCGGTATCGCCATCGGTCTGTTTTTGATCTATGTTGCTAAACTCGATACTGGTTTTTATGTCCCGTTTATTAAATCGAGCCTTTTTGATATGGGATGGTGGAGTGTTGCTTTTTGGGTATTGGTAATGATCGCCACTTCCAATGCCGTCAACCTCACCGACGGACTCGACGGTCTTGCAACCGTTCCGTCTATCTTTGCCCTTCTCTCCCTGAGTATTATCGTCTACATCGTCGGTAATGCCGCTTTGGCCCACTATCTTTTGATGCCAAAGATCCCCGCAGGGGAAGTCGTCATCATTGCCGCGGCCCTCATGGGTTCATTGCTCGGCTTCTTATGGTTCAACTGCCATCCGGCACAAGTGTTTATGGGAGACAGCGGTTCTCTCACAATCGGAGCCTTTATCGCTTATATGGCGATTATTGGAAAAAGCGAACTGCTCTTAATCCTTATTGGTCTTATTTTCGTCATCGAAACCGTCTCGGTTATCTTACAAGTCGGCAGTTACAAACTCCGTAAAAAAAGGGTCTTTTTAATGGCACCGATCCATCACCATTTTGAAATGAAACAATGGGCGGAGAATAAAATCATCGTCCGTTTCTGGATCATTTCGCTTCTCTCGAATATTTTTGCTCTTATTACCTTGAAGATCCGATAATGGAAAAACGCAACATCGCCTGTTTCGGATACGGCAAAACAACCCGAGCAATCGCCAAACTTTTAGGCCCGTGCACTTTTTTCGATGACAAGATAACGAAACCTTTTACCGATGATGAGGGAAATTTTCTCAAACCTGTAGGTGAGTTTGACACCCGTCTCTTTACTCATGAGATCCCTTCTCCCGGATTTCCGCCGTCTCATCCTCTTATTCAGCAGGCATCGCACCTCATCAGCGAGTATGATTTTTTTGCCCCGCAAATGCCGTTTTCAATCTGGATCAGCGGTACCAACGGCAAAACGACCACAACCCAAATGGTAGAGCACCTGCTCAGCGATAAAGGGGCAATAAGCGGCGGGAATATCGGCACTCCACTCGCGGACATGTCTCCTGATGCCCCAATCTGGATTTTAGAGACCAGCTCATTTAGTATGCATTACAATACTATTGCCCGTCCGAACATCTATGCTCTTCTCCCCGTTACCCCCGATCATGTCAGCTGGCACGGCAGTATGCAGGCTTATTACGATGCTAAGCTCAAACCGCTTAGCATGATGAAAGAAGGAGAAGCGATCATCCTCCCCAAAATGTTTGCCGATGCCCCGACCAGCGGATTCAAAATCATCTATGAAAATGAAAAAGATTTGGCTGAGTATTTCGGTTTTGACACAAGTAAAATCAAATTCAAAGGGGCATTTTTGATGGATGCCCTCATTGCCATGGGAATCGATAAAATTCTTTATGACCGTTGCGATTATGACCGGATCAACGCCTTTATCCTCGATCCTCATCGCCAAGAAGAGTTCCGTGATTCTCGAGACCGCCTTTGGGTGAATGATTCCAAAGCGACCAACATCGATGCTACCCTTGCCGCTTTACGTACCTACAGTGACCATAAGATCCATTTGGTGTTAGGAGGAGATGATAAAGGGGTAGAACTCGAAGAGCTCTTCACACCGCTGAAACGCTACGATGTCGATGTCTATGCGATCGGTTCAAATGCGCTCCGTCTTGAAGCACTCTGTAAACAATACAATATCCCCTGCACCCTGTGCAACACACTCGATGTTGCCGTAGAGCAAATCAGTAAAAAACATAATCGTCACAGTATCGCCATGCTCTCTCCGGCAGCCGCAAGCTTGGATCAATTCAGCTCTTATGCCGAACGCGGCAATTTATTTAAACAATACGCGATCGGAACTTGTCCCGATTCGCTACGCTAACGCTAAGTTTCCTTCGGCAGGAAGCCCACATTTTCTATATTTGAGTTTTAAAAAGCGACCAAATAGTCGCCTTTTGCCTCTTAAGCTTGTTTTTAAGCTTACCTAGCTATAATTTCGGCCTCACAAAAGTGGCCAATTAGCTCAGTCGGTAGAGCAGTAGATTGAAAATCTGCGTGTCCTTGGTTCGATTCCGAGATTGGCCACCA
>NZ_JAQTQR010000003.1 GCF_028712165.1 Sulfuricurvum sp.
AGATGGATAGAACTGATTTTCATGGCGCAATTATACCGATGTTAATGTCTTTTGAGTATAATGCGACAATTTTCTTCATGTTAAGGATATCTATGGAAATTCTCACTCAAATACTCCCTTTCGTCTTTTTGATCGCTATTATGTACTTCGTGATCATTCGTCCTCAGAACCAACAGGCTAAAAAACACAAAGAGATGGTGGAAGCACTGACAAAAGGGGATAAAGTAGTCACCAGTGGCGGCTTAATCGTCGAGATCAAAAAAGTCGAAGAGCAATTTTTTGCTGTGAAATTTAACAATGACACCGAAGGGCAGCTCGTCAAAGATGCAGTAGCCAGAAAGTATGGGGATGAAGCTTAATTATCGCGTCGTTTTACTGATCATTGCGACGATCATCGGTCTCGTTTTCTCGATTCCTTCGTTCACGCAAAGCAGTGAAGGGAAAAAAATCACATTGGGGCTTGATCTTCAAGGCGGGCTTCATATGCTGTTGGGTGTCAAAACCGATGAAGCTGTAAACTCTCAGATGAAATCGATTGCATCAGCGCTCAAACATTACGGTGAGCATAATGATATTTTACTTGATGCAATCAGTGCTCAAGAAAATCAAGTAACATTTGATCTGATAGATGCGGATGATGCGACTGCGATTGATACGTACCTGAAAACACTTGAGGGGACAATTGTTCATTCAAGTGCGGGGAAATACACAATTGCGATGACTCCGGAAGCGATCGAAAAACTCAAAGTGCGAGCAGTCGATCAGGCAATTGAAACGATCCGCAACCGTTTGGACCAATTTGGTCTTGCAGAGCCGACGGTCGCACGACAAGGGGTTGATAAAATCCTTGTAGAGCTTCCGGGGATCAAGACTCCTCAGGAAGAACAACGTGCTCGTGAATTGATTTCCCGTGCAGCAAAGCTTGAGCTGATGGCGGTTGATGAAGACCGCTCGATGCGGGTGAATGAGATGGATGAAGCCGAAGCGGCAAGTTACGGGGACAAAATCCTCGAGGATGCGCTTCAGCCGCAGCTTAAACATCTGGTCAATGAAATTCCTATTTTAGACGGAACGATGTTGACGGATGCGCATGTCGGATACGATCAAAACAACCGTCCGGTAATCAATTTTTCACTCAACTCTGCCGGTGCACAGATTTTCGGTGATTTCACCGGTAAAAGTGTTGGCAAGCGTCTTGCGATCGTTTTGGACGGTAAAGTCTATTCGGCTCCGGTGATTAATGAACGTATCGGCGGGGGAAGCGGACAAATCAGCGGCAATTATACCGTTGCGGAAGCGAATGATCTCGCTATCGCATTGCGTTCCGGGGCATTATTAGCCCCTATCTACATGATGGAAAAACGTTCCGTCGGACCAAGCCTCGGAGCAGACAGTATTAAAGCCAGCCTTATTGCATTCGCGACGGGTGCGGCATTAGTTGTCTTGTTCATGGTCGTATACTATGGATATGCTGGTGTTATTGCAACAACCGCTATGGTGATCAATATCCTTTTAATCATCGCTGTTATGGCGATGTTCGGAGCGACTTTGACGCTGCCAGGTATGGCGGGGATCGTTCTTACCGTCGGTATGGCGGTAGATGGAAACGTCATTATCAACGAACGGATACGCGAGCTTCTTCGTGAAGGTGCCAAGGTACGTAAAGCGATTGAAGGGGGATATGACAATGCGTTCAGTACCCTTGTCGATGCCAACTTGACGACTTTAATTGCGGCCGTTGCACTGTATATGTACGGAACCGGTCCGATTAAAGGATTTGCGGTCACACTTGCAGTTGGTATTTTGGTATCGATGTTTACGGCTATTTTGGGAACACACGGAATTTTCAGTGCGCTCATAGAACACATCGAAAAAAGCGGCAATATGAATCGATGGTTCGGTATCCGTCTTGAGCGCAAGGAGTAGTCATGGAATTTTTTAGAGCTAAAAAAGCGTTCAATTTGATGGGATGGGTCAAACCCATCTTTACTTTTTCACTGCTTGTCACGATTATCTCGTTTTACCTCGTTTTTCATAAAGGGTTTATTTACGGGATCGATTTTGCCGGAGGAACGGTTGTCCAGGTAAAATACGACAAACCGGTACAAATTGACGTTTTACGCGAAAAATTGAAAAACACGCAGTTTGCTTCAGCCGGTATCCAGGAGTTTGGTTCACCTGAGGAGATTATCTTACGCCTTCAAAATACGACGGCGGATGTCACTAAAGATACGGCACAACAAGTTACAGCAGCCCTTCAAGGGACGGGGAACTTTGAGATTCGACGGGTCGATATGGTCGGACCGAAAGTCGGTAAAGAACTCCAAACCCAAGGGATTCTCGCCCTTTCGCTCTCAGTACTTGGAATTTTGATTTATGTTGCGTTTCGATTTGAGTGGCGTTACGGGATTGCGGCGATCATTGCTTTGGTGCATGACGTTGTGATTACGGCAGGGATGGTCAGTTTGTTCAATGTTGAATTCGATTTGACGGTATTGGCCGCATTGCTGACAATTTTAGGATTCTCGATCAACGATACGATCGTTATTTTTGACCGTATCCGTGAAACCATTCGCGAATCGAAAGATGCGGCGCGTTACAGTATGGCTGATATTATCAATGAGAGTGTTACCAATACCCTTTCACGAACAATCTTGACCGTTGCAACCGTCTTTTTCGTTATCTTGACCCTCTTTTTATTCGGCGGAGAGATTATCCACGGATTCAGCTTTGCGATGTTAATCGGGGTTATCTTCGGAGCGTACAGCTCTATTTTCGTAGCATCTCCATTCTTGATCTGGCTTGGGTACGATGTTGCTAAAGCAAAAGCAGGATATGCTGAGAAAGCACGTAACCGTGCAGAAAAAGAGCGTCTAAGAGCGCAGTTTGAACAAGGTATTGTTTAATTTTTTGATATAAAAGTATTTAGGAGTATTGTTTGAATTACACCCCAGCATCGATTGAGGCCAAATGGCAAAAAACGTGGAGTGCTACGAAGGCGTATGAGCCTTCGGATGATTTTAGCAAACCCAAAAAATACGTCCTCAGTATGTTCCCTTACCCTTCAGGACGCATCCACATGGGGCACGTTCGCAACTACACCATCGGTGACACTTTCGCCCGTTACTACCGTCAACAAGGTTTTAATGTCCTTCACCCGATCGGCTGGGACAGTTTTGGTATGCCGGCGGAAAATGCGGCGATCAAACACGGTGTTCACCCTAAAAAATGGACGTATGAGAACATCGCTACGATGCGCGGCGAGCTTGCCGGTCTGGGACTCTCTTTCTCCGAAGAGCGTGAGTTTGCAACGTCGAATCCGGAATATACTGCGTTCGAGCAGGGCTTTATCATCGATATGTTTAATAAAGGGCTCTTGTATCGTAAACAAGGGTTCCTCAACTGGTGTCCGCACGATTTGACCGTTTTAGCAAACGAACAGGTCGTTGATGGCGGATGTTGGAGATGCGGTACTCCGATCGTCCAAAAAGAGATGTATCAGTACTATCTCAAAATCAGTGATTACTCCGAAGAGCTTCTCGAATCGCTCAAAACCCTTGAGGGGAAATGGCCGAAACAGGTTTTGACGATGCAGGAAAACTGGATCGGGAAATCGTACGGTTTGGAATTTCCGTTTAAACTAGATTCAGAGAGTGAATCGAAACTCGGTGCTGTGTATCAAAGTTTCGATGTCTTTACTACCCGTCCCGATACGATTTACGGTGTCAGCTATGCGGCATTGGCTCCCGAACATGAGATTGTCCGTCATATGCTCTCGTTCGGTCTCCTCGATGATGCAACGGCGGATGCGATCAAAGCAATGCAGCGTGTCAGTGCGCGTGATCGTGCGACCAGTCCGAAAGAGGGGGTCTCACTCGGTATTAATGTTCTCCATCCGTTAACCGGTGCAAAAGTCCCGGTATGGGTGGCGAACTTCGTCCTTACCGATTACGGCTCCGGTGCGGTTATGGCCGTTCCGGCGCACGATGATCGCGACTATGAGTTTGCGACCAAATATAATCTTCCGATCAAAGCGGTCATCTTCCCAACTGAGGGTGAATTGCCGAGCGGGTGTGCGTATACTGAAATTGGGACTCTTCGTGAGAGCGGAGAGTTCAGCGGATTGGATAACGTCACTGCAAAAGCTTCGATTATGGATTATTTCGAAGCAAATAAACTTGGGAAGAAAGCGATCAACTTCCGTCTCAAAGACTGGGGTATCAGCCGTCAGCGCTATTGGGGTGCTCCGATCCCGTTGATCCATTGTGACAGCTGCGGCATTGTCCCTGAGGATAAAGCCAAACTTCCGGTCGCGTTGCCTGAAGACGTTGTGATCAACGGTGAGGGGAATCCTCTCGAGCATCATCCGACATGGAAACACTGCATGTGTCCGAAATGCGGTAAACCCGCAACGCGTGAGACCGATACGATGGATACGTTTATCCAGTCATCATGGTATTTCCTCCGCTATACGGTCAAAAATGATTTTAAAGAGGCGTTTGACAAAGAAGCACTGAATTATTGGATGAATGTTGACCACTACATCGGCGGGATCGAGCATGCGATTTTGCATCTGCTGTACGCCCGTTTCTTTACCAAAATGCTCCGCGATTTGGGATACGTCAACAGCGATGAGCCGTTTGAACATTTGCTGACACAGGGAATGGTTCTCAAAGACGGTGCGAAGATGTCAAAATCCAAAGGCAACACGGTTGACCCGGGCGCATTGGTCGAAAAATACGGTGCCGACACCGCGCGTCTCTTTATCCTGTTTGCTGCTCCTCCAACCCAGGAACTGGAGTGGAATGACAGTGCGGTAGAGGGGGCTTTTAGATTTTTGAAACGGTTTGCCGATCGCAGCCAGTACGTCAATGTTACCGATAGCTTACCGAATATCGATCATAGCAGCCTCTCCAAAGAAGAAAAAGCTGCACGTAAAAAAGTGTATGAAGCACTCAAACGGGCGCAAGAAGTCTACGGTGAGCGTCATACGTTTAACACAATGATTGCCGGCGTGATGGAAGCAATGAACGCTTTGAATGAGCAAAATAATACCGATGTATGGACGGAAGGATATTGGATACTTACTTCGATTATGGAACCGATCATTCCTCATTTATGCTGGGAACTCTCTACGAATCTGTTTAACGGAAAAAATTTCGGAGTCCAAACCGTGCGTGAAGAGGTTTTCGAAGTTGAAGCATTGAGTCTCGGTGTCTCTATCAACGGTAAAAATCGTGCTACAATCGAGGTTGGAGTTAACGAGAGCCAAGAAGCGATCATTGAGATTGCCAAAGCTTCCGTTGAAAAGTGGATAGAAGGCAAAGAGATCGTCAAATCGATTGTTATTCCGGGTAAACTGGTGAATCTGGTTATAAAAGGGTAGTAATGCGTTTAGTAATATTTTTGGTATGGGTCGTGTTATTCAGCGGATGCGGGTATGCTCCGGCATCCTACTATGCCAAAAATGTTCTCGGTGACAGCGTTAGTACTGAAGTGGTTATCTCCATGGAAGACCCGCAAAACACGGTTATCATTAAAGATGCAGTGGATCTGGCCGTCATCACAAAGTTCCGAACGGCACTCGTTTCGAAAAAACTCTCCAAAACACACCTGAAAATATCGATTGCTTCGGTATTATTCACACCGTTGCGTTATGATACGAATGGGTATGTTGTTACGTATCGTACAACGGTCGTGATGCACATCGATCGTATTGTAGGAGAAACAACCTCTCCTTATACGACACATGGAAACTATGATTTCTCGATTGAACCGAATGCGATTATTTCGGATCAGGCACGCTTTGAGGCGATACGCCAGGGGGCACAAAAAGGGATCGATTCATTTATCGCACAGGTAGCGGCACAAGGTGCAAGCTCGAAATAAGGGGTAGGTTATATGACCATCAATCAAATTGTTCGCAACACCGTAGATCGGCTCAAAGCCGAAGGTAAAGTATGGACCCCCGATGTGTATACCGAGACGTTTTGCGCTGAGGCCAAAAAAGCGGGATTTGCGGTAGAAGATTGCAGCGGGATCGATCGCTATGTATCATTGTTTGATAAAAAAACTGCCGAAGAGATAAAGCAGTATCGTGTCCGAACTACGGCAGAACTCATCCGTTTTTTAATCTCAAAACTCAGCCGCCTCAATCCCAGCGAAGCCTCAGTCCTTGTAGAATTACTAAGTTCACTAGCGAAAAAAATGGCGCAGAGTATCGATGCACTGCACAACCCTGACGCATCCGCACTCGCTAAAAAAACCATTGCTATTTTGGAAACCCAAGGCGGTGCTACACAGATTGATCTGCTTAAACAGGCATGGAGCAATTTTCTCACTATTTATGATGATACTTTTTTGATGAAATTGGCACCCTTTGGTCCCGTCGATACCGCGAATCTGCGTAAAACCATCGAAGGGTTAAATCTTCAAGAGGGGGGAAGTCCAACAAGCAAGATCGATCATGCTAAAACAGTGCGTTTACTGGTCTCTTCGCTGGTCCCTTCTATTGCACCGTCAATGGATACCGCGACGATTCAGCTTTCCCAAAAGTTACGTGACAATCCTGCTTATATTGCAACAGATGAGTGTGAGAAAGAGCTTAAAACAGCTATCTCGATGCGGATTGCATTGGACAAACAAAGTGTTGAAGAGATGGTCAGTACACTCGATACACTGTTGGAAAAACTCTCTGCACAGCTGATCGAACTGATCGAACGGAGTGAAAATTCGACGTCTGAAATCCGCGAGGTCAAACGGGATCTTGAATCGCTTGAGAGCAACAAACCCAGCGATTTTAAAACCGCACATAAGCGTCTTTATGCGATTGCAAGTACCCTCGAAGAGAAAGTAGAAATTTTGAGCAAAGATCTCAAAGTTCACAATGACAAAGTAACCGAAATGGGCAAAAAGATTGCGACATTGGAAGTGGAACTCTCTCAGGCGACACAGGCTTCTCGTGAGGATTTCCTGACCAAATTGTACAACAAGCGGGCTATTGAAGAGTATCTAACCATCAAAGAAGCGGAGTATGAGCGACACGGCCGAACTTTTAGTGTGGCTATGCTCGATTTGGATCATTTTAAAAAGGTCAATGATACCTATGGACACGAAGCCGGAGATGCGGTGCTCCTTG
This sequence comes from Sulfuricurvum sp., assembly GCF_028712165.1. Classification (GTDB taxonomy): domain Bacteria; phylum Campylobacterota; class Campylobacteria; order Campylobacterales; family Sulfurimonadaceae; genus Sulfuricurvum. Next base: position 7,139 of record NZ_JAQTQR010000003.1, read on the forward strand.
CTTTTGCCAAAATCCTCAAAGAAGAGGTGAGAACAAGCGATATCGTCGGACGATACGGCGGAGAAGAGTTTCTGGCCATTTTGGGAGATACGGATATCGCAGGAGCAAAAGTGTTTTGTGAAAAAGTGCGTGCACATGTCGAACAGGCTCATTTCATGTATCAGGGAGAGCGAATCAGTGTCAGCGTCAGTATCGGTGTTGCCGAGCGTAAAAACTTCCCTTCCTTGAAAGCACTCATCGGGGGTGCGGATGAGCGACTCTACAGTGCCAAACGCAAAGGGCGAAACCGCGTAGAGCCTGCATGACGTTAGACGATTTTTTAGCCCAAAAACCTCTCTTTTATGATGCGATCGATTATGAGCGTTTCCCAAAAGCGTATCGGGAGATCGTACATCTGCTGCCGGAACTCAAGATTATCCATCTCGTCGGTACCAACGGCAAAGGCTCAACCGGACGTTTTTTAGCCACAGCATTACATCGCTCCGGTAAAAAGGTAGGGCATTATACATCGCCGCATATTCTTCGCTTTAATGAGCGGATATGGATGGATGGGTCGGATATAAGCGATGAAGCTCTGGAAGCGGCACATCAAAAACTTCTGGGATGGATACCCTTGCAAATGGCCGAGGCACTCAGTTATTTTGAATATACAACGCTCCTCGCTATGGTCGTGTATGAGGAGTGCGAATACGTCGTATGTGAAGCGGGACTCGGAGGGGAGTTTGACGCGACGGCAGCTTTTGACAAAGTACTGAGTATTTTTACTCCGATTGATTTTGATCATGCGGCTTTTTTGGGAGGGTCGATAGAGTCTATTGCTACTACTAAATTACGCAGTATGCAAAGCGTTGCTCTTTTGGGAAAACAAAAACATCCTGAGGTCGAAACGATTGCACGAAGCATTGCAGAAGAAAAAGGGTGTAAGCTTTTGAGGGTATCGGACATTCTCACTCCGAATATCGAAGAACAAGCATTGCATCTTGCCACTAAAAATGGTCTCAGCAATTATTTACGCGATAATCTCACTTTGGCAATGGTGGCGTATACCCTTCTGGGGTATGAAGCTACTGAAAATCTTTTCGATCAAAATGCATTATTCGGGCGGTTGAGCCGCATTGCACCCAATATTACGTTGGATGTCGGGCACAACGCATTGGCGGCTAATTCGATAGCACAAGCGTATTTTGGGAAAAAGGTGACATTGGTCTACAACACCTACGGCGATAAAGAGTATCGTGAAATATTGACTCTGTTAAAACCGATCGTTGATTCGGTTGAGATTATCGACGTCGATGAAGCTCGGATCGTTGAACGAAGTCTCCTCGAATCTGTTTTACAAGAATTGGATATCCCCTATCGATCATTTGAAGAGATTAATACTAATCAAGAATATTTGGTTTTCGGCTCCTTTAGCGTAGCCGAGACGTTTTTAAAGAGGATGAATGTCACAAGCACGATGGTATGAGTACCTAAAAAATAACCCGAAAAATCGTCCGGATATTCTCCTATGCGAGGATGCAAAAGAGGCGTCTGAACTGAGCGACGTATCGACATTTTTGGAAATCCCTCATATCGTATTACCCGATTTTCGTGCCGCCTATATGGACGATCTTCGTCCTTTCAGCGAAGAGCTTTTTGCCCTTTTTGCCGCATTGCGTATCTATTACACCGCTTCGAAAAAACCGCTGATTATTTCACCGCTTAAAACACTCCTTTTTCCTCTGCCCAACCCATCCTTACTCCAAAGCGAAACGATCGAGTTTGCTTCGCGGATTGATTTGAACCGTTTCAAAGAGAAGCTTCTGCATTGGGGATACACGTTTGTCGATATGGTCGAAATGGAAGGGGAAGTCTCCCATCGAGGGGATATTCTCGATATTTATGTTCCGAATACGAGCAATCCGTACCGTATCAGCCTTTTTGACGATGAGGTCGAAGAGATCAAAGCATTTGATGTCGAAACACAGCGTACGGACAAAGAGGAATTGGCCTCTATCGAAGTGACAAGTGCTTTTTTCTCTCTTGATGAGCAGCAGCATAAAGCATTTGAAAAAGCGATTGCTCAGGCGCATAGCGACAGCTTCGTCAAAGATATTGCCTCTCTCGGATTCTGGGTCTTGGGTGAACATGGAGTCGATCTGTGCGAGGGGAAAAAAGTCTCGCGTATCCGTGAGATGAAAAGCATACTCGATGAAGCGTACGGACTCAATCAACCCGTCTTGTCGCGAGCGAGACTCGAAGCAGACATCCTCCCCGAATCCGAACGTTACACCCCGCTGGGAGGGGGGAATTTCGAGACTCTCCGAAGTGTCCACAAGAATAAAAAGTTCACCCTCATCGCCGCCAGCGATACACAGCTCAAAGCGGCAGGGATTTTCGAACTTAAAGGGATACATGTTAAAACCTCGGGGATCGTTCTCAATCTGATCGGACCGGATGAGGTTATATTTTCTCTTAACCGCCATGAGAAAAAGCGTCGTCGCCGCCGTACCTCGATCCTCCTCGATGATCTGAAAGTGGGGGACTATGTCGTTCACGAAGAGTATGGGGTCGGGATATTTGTCGGGATCGAGCAGGCGGAGATCCTCGGCGGGGTGAAAGATCTCGTTGTGATCAAATACATGGGGGATGACAAGCTTCTCCTCCCCGTCGAAAACCTCGATACGATTGACCGCTATATCGCCTCAGGGAGCCTCCCCGTCCTTGACCGTCTGGGCAAGGGAAGTTTCGGCAAGCTCAAAGAATCGGTCAAAGCGCGGCTGTTTGAGATCGCTTCGGAAATTGTCGGGATCGCGGCGAGCCGTGCCCTCATCAAAGCGTCGGTGATCAATGTCGATGCAGGAGAACTTCGCCGTTTCCAAGCAGAGTCAGGATTTGACTATACCCCTGACCAAGCGAGTGCGATCAGCTCCATCGTTCGAGATCTCTCTTCGGGGCAGATTATGGATCGGCTCCTCAGCGGAGACGTCGGGTTCGGTAAAACCGAAGTGGCGATGAATGCTATCTTTGCCGCTGCAAAAGGGGGTTATCAATCGCTCCTCGTTGTTCCGACGACTTTGCTCAGTTCGCAGCACTTTCAGTCGCTTAAAGCGAGGTTGGCACCGTTTGGTCTTCGGGTTGCGAAGCTGGATCGTTTTGTCAGCACCAAAGAGAAAAATGCAACCCTTCGTGCACTGGAAGCGGGAGAACTCGATTGCGTTGTCGGAACCCATGCTTTGTTTGGGGTGAGCTGCAAAAAGCTCGGGATCGTCATCATCGACGAAGAACACAAATTCGGGGTGAAACAAAAAGAGAAACTCAAATCGCTCTATGAAAATGTCCATCTGCTCAGCATGAGTGCGACTCCGATCCCGAGAAGCCTCAACCAAGCCCTCAGCTCAATCAAAACGATGTCCGAGCTTCTCACCCCTCCGAGCGAACGCTTAGGGGTACGGACATTTGTGAAAAATTACGATGAAAAACTGATCAAAGAGGTGATATTGCGCGAGCTACGCCGCGGCGGACAGGTGTTTTATGTCCACAACTCGATTGACTCGATGGTGATTAAATCGGGAGAACTCAAAGCAATCCTTCCTGAGCTTCGGATTCTGATTCTCCATTCCCAGATCAATGCGACCCAAACGGAAGATGAACTGGCTAAATTTGCCGATCGGCAGTACGATGTACTCCTTGCAACTTCGATCATCGAATCGGGTATCCATATGCCGACGGTCAATACGATGATTATCGACGGGGCGGACCGTTTCGGGATGGCCGATCTGCATCAGCTGCGCGGACGGGTCGGACGGGGCCATACTGAAGGGTATGCCTATTTCATCGTGGATGACAAAGATCACCTCACCGAAGAGGCGAAAAAGCGCCTCGTGGCTCTCGAATCGAATTCATTCCTAGGCAGCGGATCGATGCTGGCCTATCACGATCTCGAAATCCGCGGCGGGGGGAACCTCGTAGGTGATGCCCAAAGCGGCCATATCAAAAATATCGGGTATGCATTGTACTTACGAATGTTGGAGGACGCGATTAAAATCCTCACGAACCAAACAACTGCAGTAAGGGCGAAAGTGGATATCAAACTCACTGTCAGCGCCTTTATCAGTGATGATCTTGTCAGCGAAGACCGCCTCCGTCTCGAACTCTACCGCCGTCTCAGCCAGTGTGAGAGCCCGAATGAGATTTATGAGATCGAAGAGGAAGTCGGGGATCGTTTCGGCAAGCCTGATACTCCGACCAAACAGTTCTTTGAGATTATGGTGATAAAATTGATGTCTATCGAGAAAAAGATCAAAATGGTGAGCAATTACAACCAAAACATCACCATCGAATACACGAACGGCGTCAAAGAGACACTACAGAGTAAAAGCAAAGACGATGATGATCTGATCGGCGCTGTTTTACACTATCTCCGTACCGCAAAACCGAAAGTGTTATAGAATAAAGTGAACATTTGTGTAAATTTATTCTCTTTTGCACCATTGGGTCGTTATAATAGAAGCTTTATTTTAATAAGGAGACTACCTTGGATAAAGCAATCACATTGCAGTTGCTAAGTGATGCAAAGAAGGCACACATTAATTGGGTACAACGTGCACAGCTGTTGATTGACGGGCTGCCGATCGATAAAGATGCGATACCGTTAAGCTGTAGTGATTGTGTATTTGGACAATGGCTCTATCAAGAGGGGAAAAAGCTTACGACTCTTGGAAATATCCCCCATTTAGAAGATATTGAGAAAGTACACTTTGATTTACACGATCAATACATGAAAATATTCAAGATATATTTTGCCGATGACGATCGTTCCTTTTTCTCCAAACTGTTGAACTCCAAACAAAAGATCAGTGATCAGGGAAAAGAGATGGCGAAAGAGTATTTTAAAAAGATGCAAGCTGCTTCCGAACAACTCCTTAACCTTATAGGCAAACTGGAACGCCGTTTGTCTGCAATTCCCGAAACCACTTTCAATAAAACTACAAACGGATCGGAAACAGAGGGTTAATGAGTTTTTGCAGTTACTATGATACCTATCAATGCCGCTCATGCAGTTGGATCGATTACCATTATGCCGAACAGCTCAAGCTCAAGAGTGAGCATTTACACGCACTTTTGAATCCTTATAATCCGAACGAATGGCTCAAGCCTGCCACGTCTCAGATTAAAGGATTTCGAAACAAGGCCAAAATGGTAGCGACTCCGACACCGGAGGGGGTAGTTCTTGGCCTCTCCGAAGAGGTGAGTCTGATCGAGTGTCCGTTGTACGATATGAGTATGCAAAAGGTGTTGCACACGGTAGAAACATGGCTGCGGGAGTTGGGTGTCAAAGGGTATGATGTCAAAAAGAAAAAAGGGGAGTTGAAATACGTCCTCCTAAGCCGCAGCAAATCCAACGGAACAATGATGCTCCGTTTCGTCCTCCGCTCACACGGGATTATCGGACGGCTGGAAAAAGGGCTGGACGATTTGCTCAAACGTGCTCCCGAGCTTAAAGTGATTACGGCCAATATACAGCCCGTACACATGGCGATTTTGGAAGGGGATGAGGAGATTTTCTTTACCGAACAACGCCGTCTCGAAGAGCGTTTAAATGGTATCCCTCTTTATGTCCGTCCTAAAAGCTTTTTCCAAACCAATCCCGAAGTAGCCGAAAAACTCTACCGTACCGCGAGCGAATGGGCGGATGAGAGTAAGCCTAAAATTCTGTGGGATCTGTTTTGCGGAGTAGGGGGATTTGCACTCCATTGTGCCGCACCGGATCGAAACATCGTAGGGATCGAGATCGAACCCGAAGCGATCGAGTGTGCCCGTGATTCGGCAGCACAGCTGGAGATACAAAACATCCGGTTCGAATCGCTCGATGCGGCGAGTTTCGGAGCGAGTTCAGGGGAAAAACCGGATGTGGTGATCGTCAATCCGCCGCGTCGCGGGCTGGGAGAACAGCTGTGCAAATGGCTGACGCGTGTGGGAGCGCAGCGGATACTCTACTCGAGCTGCAATGCGATGAGTTTAGCCAAAGACCTTGAAAACTTGAGCAGCTACAGCGTGAATCGGGTTCAGCTTTTTGATATGTTCCCCCACACCGCCCATTATGAAGTTTTGGTAGAATTAAGCAGAGTGTAATTTTTTAAAGGTGTTTTATGCCAAGAATTTTGAAAATATTTTTTGTTACTTTGTTACTTATCGCCATGTCATCACTATATGCGCAATGTACTGCAACTACTTATCCGGAAGTAGCAGAGAAAATTGCTTATGGCCATTCATGGGAAAAACACAGGAATGAATTTACTGCCGGTATTGTAATGGCCGGATTGGCAATGCCATCCAGTGTGCAAGTGACAAATGTGAAAGAATTTGAGTCTCATATCTTATCAATCATCTCTTCATCTACGAATAAGAGTCTTTCAAACGGTCGTAGAGCATTTTGGGATTATGCAACCGGAACAATAGTCTTTTATGACCCATACAGCAATGATTGTGGAACTGCATTTCGTCCAACAGCAGGAAAACAATATTTTGATCGTCAAAGATAAAAATGGAGACAAAAACATGAAAGTTTCAAAAAAAAATAGGGATAGTTTCGTGCTTGAATGCAGCAGAGAAGAACTAATTTTATTGTCTAATGCCCTTAATAATATTCCTCAAGCTGTTGATGAAGAGGAGTATACGGCACTGATTGGAGCGACTAAGATCGATACGGACAAAATACTGGATATTTTACTCGAAGTATTAGATGAAGAGTAAAAATTAGCTAGGAATTTCCGTTAGTATAATTTTTTTACAGATGCATCCAAATACGTTAAATACAGCCTCACTTCAAATTCGAGCTGATGGTACTGCGGTTCGATGTGGGTGCAGAGCTTGTAAAACGCTTTGTTGTGCTCTTTCTCTTTCAGATGTGCCAACTCGTGGGTGACGATCATCCGAAGAAACGGCTCGGGTACTTTTTTAAAAAGATGGGAAATCCGAATCTCGTTTTTGGCTTTGAGTTTTCCCCCCTGAACCCGTGAAACGAAGGTATGGGTTCCCAGCGCAGAGTGCAGATCACGGATTTTTGTATCGAAGAGCACTTTGGAGATGGAAGAAGAGCCTCGAAAATGGGTGTTTTTGAGATCCATCACGTAGTCATAGAGACTTTTATCGGTCGCATAGGGATGGATATCGGGATATTTGAGTAAAAGCCGCTCTCCGAGGGTATCGGTATCGATCAGATGACGTACCTGCGTTTGTATCTCATGAGGGTAATGGGCCAGATATTTAAGGGTGTGCATACGCAATTGTAGTATAGTTTCACAATAGAAAGCAAAGGTTCGGGATGGAACACCAAAAGATCGACGAACTCGTCGCCAAAATCAAAGCACTCGAATCGGAACTGGAAGCAGAACTGCATCAGGAATATGAGAAGTTTACCTGTGAAATAACGAAAAAACGAGAAGAGATCCTTGCCTCTTATCGTAAAGAGCGTTTGGGAACCCTGCGGTATCTGATTACGGCTCCTATTTTGAATCTTTTGAGTGCTCCCGTGATTTGGTCGGTATTGATCCCTGCACTGATATTGGACGGGTTCGTCAGTGTTTATCAGTGGATCTGTTTTCCGATATACAAGATCACCAAAGTCAAACGGAGCGACTACATCATCGTTGACCGTCACAGACTTGGGTATCTCAACAGTATCGAGAAGCTTAACTGTCTCTATTGCAGTTATTTTAACGGATTGATGGGATACATCACCGAGATTGCCGGACGAACGGAACAATATTGGTGCCCGATACGCCATGCCTCGAGAGTTAAATCGATGCACAGCAATTATAAAAAATTCTTTGATTATGGAGACAGTGAAAACTTTCGTCAGAGAATCGCAGAGCTGAGAGAGGATCTCAGAGAGGAGAAAGAGTGAAAATAGCATTTATCGGAGATGTCGTCGGCCGTCCGGGACGGGTTATGATTAAAGAGCATCTGATGAGACTTCGACGGGAACACGGAATTGATTTTGTCATCGCCAACTATGAAAACGCCTCCCACGGCTTCGGTCTTACGGTCAAAAACGCCCATGAGCTGTTTGAATGCGGTATCGACGTCATGACCGGAGGCAATCATACATGGGACAAAAAAGACATTATCCTGTTGATGGAGACGTTCCCCCTTTTGCGCCCCCACAACTATCCTGCGGGCGTACCGGGGAGCGGATGCCGTATCTTTGAAGTGGCGGGGGAAAAGCTCGCTGTTTTGAACATCATGGGGCATTACGGGATGCCGTATGTCGATAATGCTTTCCGTTGTGCCCGCGACAGCGTCGCTCAGCTGAAAAATGAGGGGATAGAACATATCTTCCTCGATTTCCATGCCGAAGCCTCCAGTGAGAAACGGGCGATGATGATGTTGTTGCAGGGGCAGGTGAGCGGCATCATCGGAACCCACACCCATGTCGGCAGCGACGATCTTCAGATTGCTCAGGGGACGGCGTATCTCACCGATATCGGCCTTAGCGGCTGCCGTGACAATGTGATCGGTATGGATGCCAATGTCCCGCTGGAGCGGTTTTTGACCGGTGTTTCAGGACGGTTCGAAGTGCCAGAGAAATGCCGAAAAATTCTCCAAATCGCTATCATGAACCTCGAAGAGGGGAACTGCACCGAAGCATTCAAACTCAAAATCTTCGATGACGGCAGAGTGATCCGCACGGATGCGTGGATAGAGGAATAAATGGAATTAAGCGATTCTTGGGAGCTTTTCAGCGCTTTAGAGCGCCTCAAACTTCTCGAAAATTCTCCGCCGCTTTGGTGGCCTGCATATGGAACCTTTGAAGTCGTCATCGGCGCCATCCTCACCCAAAATACCCAGTGGGAACGCGTCCAAATTTCCCTCGAAAATCTCCGCGTGCGTGAGCTGATAGACCCCGAAGTCCTTTCAAAATGCCATCATGAAATCCTCATGGAGCTTATCCGTCCGAGCGGTCTGTTCAAAGCCAAAGCGACGAATCTAATCCGTCTTTCACGCAATATGATCGAGGAATACGGCGATTTCGAGACCTTTTCCCTCTCCGTGGATCGCGACTGGCTCTTAGGTCAAAAAGGGATCGGCCCCGAGACGGCAGACTCTATCCTCTGTTATGCCTGCGCCCGACCTGCGATGGTTGTCGATGCCTACACGGCACGGCTGTTAAATGCATTCGGGTATGAGTTCGAGAGTTATGATGAGCTGCAGGAGTGGTGCGAAGCGGGGGTAAGGGGATATTTCGATGCCGTTCAGCTCCCTGCCGCGTTTGCGCGGTTTCATGGGATGATAGTGGAGTATGTGAAGAGGAATAGTAAGGGGAAAATAATTAGTATTTTGAAGTTAACAGAAATTTAAAAAGGAATATATAATGATAGACTTATTGAAAAGTATTTTTGGTTGGATGTTTTCTTTGTTATGTCCTAAAGAAGGACAAACTATTACACAAGAAGAAATAATGTGTGAAATCTCTCATTTTAATATGCCCACATGGCCAAAAAAGATTTTTGTAGATGGAAAATTTACTGAAGTTTCTTGTAAATATTATGATAAAAAGAAAAAAAGATGTGTTCAGGAAAATATACCTTGTATTTTAATAACACCCATTGCGAAAGAAGAAGCAGATAAATTTGCGGAAAAATATAGATTAAAGTATGATGATAATTGAGAAAATAATGGTTGTGCTATAATTTACCAAAATGAACAAAAGAGGGAGGACATATGAGTGAAAACGATATTATGAAAATCAGCGATACGATCATTCGCATCGCGCAACCCCAAAAACTCCTTTTGTTCGGCAGCGGTGCGACGGGGAGGATGAATAGCGAGAGCGATCTCGATTTTCTCGTCGTAACGGAGCATTGCAGTGATGAAGATGTGCAGGTTCGCCGTGAACTGTATCGCCAAAATGTTCGTATTCCCCTTGATATTATCTACGTCACCCCCGAAGCGTTATCGGCGAAACTCTCGACCAATGATCCCGCCTTCAATGACCTCTACTATAACGCCAAGGTGATGTATGGGTAATGCAACGGCGGCGAAAGAGTGGCTCTCTTTCGCTCACAAAGATTTAGAAGAAGCGATCCTTTTAGACAGAAACGATTTTTATACCGATAAGATCGGATTTTCATTACAGCAAGCGTCTGAAAAATGTCTCAAAGCATTATTGGCTTATGAGAATAAAAAGATTACCAAGGTACATGATTTAGTAGAGCTGTTGGCTGAGGTCGATAGTGTGTTGAAGTTTGATGATTATGTCGAAACGATGACACGACTCAACGGATTTTATATCGCATCACGTTATCCGATGCCGATTCTCTTTTCACCTTCAAAAGAACAAACCAAAGTGTATATTGTCAAAACGCAGGAACTTTACGAGACGATTAAAAATATTTGCTCGTAAAAAATACTTCTTTAACTCGTTCTATTAACGAGGATCACTATCCCGTTCTTTGATATACGCATACTCTTCATCGCTAAAGATTCTCGACCTCGTGATAAACTGATACCCTAGATCGATCTCCAACGAAAACGAGTTTCCAAACGCACTTTTTTCCTCTTTGACATCGATAATGATCTGAGAATGGCGAAAATATTCGAACTGGTCTTTGTCGATGTAGAATTCGCATCCGCATATCTCCCCGAGTTTTACATTTCTGCTGGGGACATAAAAATCGCTTTTTTCATAACACATGGGAGCCGTTCCGTCACAGCATCCGCCGCTTTGGTTAAAGACTAATTCGCCGTTTTGTTTTTTGAGTATTTCGATGATTTCTGCAGCTTTTGGGGTGAGGGATAATCGTTCTATGTTCATTTGAAATTCCTAAAATACTCTGTGTGCGGGATCAAAACAGGTTTGATCCCGCCCGAACTTTTCAACTACCGATTAAAAAAATCCCATAGCACTTTTGTTGTACGACGTTAAGATATTTTTGGTGTGACGGTATGAGTTTAGCATCATCATGTGCGTCTCACGGCCGAGACCTGATTTCTTGTATCCTCCGAACGATGCGTGTGACGGGTACATATGGTAGCAGTTCACCCATACGCGGCCCGCTTCGATTCCTCGGCTGATTTTGTGCAATTGGTGGGCATCGCGTGACCATACCCCTGAACCCAATCCGTAGATAGTGTCGTTGGCGATTGCTAATGCTTCTTCTTCGTCTTTGAAAGTGGTAACGGCAAGAACCGGTCCGAAAATCTCTTCTTGGAAGATGCGCATTTTGTTGTGGCCTTTAAAGACGGTCGGTTGGATATAAAATCCGTTCGGGTAGGTTGTTGATTCATAGACTTCTCCGCCGATGAGACACTCCGCCCCTTCTTCTTTACCGATGTTGATGTATTCGAGAATTTTCTCTTTTTGGTTGAGTGAACATTGTGCACCCATCATGTTCTCGACATCGAGCGGATTGCCGAGTTTGATCGCTTTCATCCGTTCCAAAACGCGTTTCATAAACGGCTCATAGATCGATTCTTGGATGAGGGCACGGGACGGACACGTGCATACTTCACCGGAGTTAAAGGCAAAGAGGATCAATCCTTCGATCGCTTTGTCAAAGAACTCATCATCGGCATCCATAATCGATTCAAAAAAGATATTCGGAGATTTGCCGCCCAATTCCAATGTAGTCGGGATGATATTTTCCGTCGCGTATTGCATGATCAACTGACCCGTTGTTGTTTCACCGGTAAAGCCGACTTTTTTAACGTCCGGATGGGTTGAGATGTATTTACCGATTTTTCCGCCGGCACCGTTGATAATATTGATAACCCCTTTTGGAAGAACATCCTGGATCGCTTCCATCAAGAGCAAAATCGACATAGGGGTGGCAGACGCCGGTTTCATGACGATACAGTTACCCGCTGCCAATGCCGGAGCCAGTTTCCATGCCGCCATTAATAACGGGAAATTCCACGGAATGATTTGGGCAACAACACCGTACGGCTCAAAAATCTCTTGGGAGATTGTATTTTCATCGATGTCCGCAACGGTACCGGACTCGGCTCGGATGACAGATGCGAAATATCGGAAATGGTCTACGACTAACGGAACATCCGCATAGAGGGTTTCACGGATCGTTTTACCGTTATCCAGAGTCTCTGCAATCGCGAGGGCTTCCAGATTTGCTTCAATCGCGTCTGCGACTTTGTTAAGCATAATACTGCGTTCAACGACGGAAGTATGTTTGTACGATTGGAATGCTTTGTTTGCTGCTTGGATTGCCAGTTCGACATCGGCTTCATTTGATCTTGGAATTTTGGTTAAAACTTCACCATCGACAGGAGAAATATTCTCAAAATACTCGCCGCTTATAGGAGCTACCCACTCTCCACCAATGAAATTCTCATATTGAGCTTTGTAAGTCGGTTTTGTGTATGCCACTTTTTTTCCTTTGATTCAATATCGTGAAGAAACTTGACGGAATTTGTCCAACAATTTTTTCTCGGTCAATACTTTATACTACTTCTATAGCTTGAAAATAGCGGTCATAAAAACGTCCTATTTTCTGCGATATCGCTGCGGTTTTGTGAAAGGATTGGAGAATATTTGGAAGAAAATCGGAAGAAAAAAGAAAAAAACAGCGTTCAAAGAGGGTTAAAACACCTCTTTGACCCGTCCCACTTCCCCGCTCATGAGTCGTACTTTAATCCCGTGCGGATGGCTCGGTGATTTGGTGAGGATATCACGGACGATTCCCTCTGTAAGTCTTCCCGTGCCTTGATCCTCTTTGAGGACGATGCTCACCCGTTTGCCTGACATGATATTTTTGCGTTCTTTGCCGTCCATCTGTTTTCCTTTTATTTGAGTAGTGTTATGAGCTCATCGAGTGTTTGTATCCGATGGGTCGCTTTGCTAAAATCGTGGTTTTCGGTGAAGCGGTTGTGGACGATGACGCATTCGATCCCCGCATCCACGGCGGAGCGCAGCCCCCGTTCCGAATCCTCGACGATAATCGTCTCACTTTTCTCCCCTCCTAAGCGTTCCAATCCCAAGAGATACGGATCGGGGTAGGGCTTGGCACGGGGATATTCGCCGCTGCAAAGGACGAAATCCATGTAGTCGGTTATTCCGCGCGCGGCATGGATAAGTTCGAAATCGCATCGCAGCGCCGAGGTGACGATCCCCATACGGTATTTTACAGAGAGCTCGGCGAGCACTTCACGCACCCCGGGGATGGCGATCTCTTCGGTGCGAAGGTAGTGCTGATAGAGCTCGTTACGGCGTTCACGCCATTTATCGGTTTCACTGATCGGTACACCTGCTTCTTCCGCGATCAAAAAGGCGCTCTCTCCTGCGATCATAATGTCGCGGTAGCGTTCGGGAGTGAGGGTGAATCCCATCGTATTAAGGACTTCGGCACTGGCGGTGTAGTACCAGTGTTCGGTATCGACGAGGACGCCGTCGTTGTCAAAAAGGATCTGTGTTTTCATGGGTGAATTGTACCAACGTTACCTTATCGTTATCATCACTCTGTACACTTTTGCAATTTTTTAACCTAGGATGCGTCAGCATGAACAGAGCACTGATCTCAAATTATATGTTTTTGCTTTTCGCATCGGCATTTTTATCCTATTGGTATGTGGATCAGGCACTTGCCCTTTATATCCATACTTTGGGTATCAATGTCTCCAACACTTTTTTCCATGCCGTCACCCAGTTTGGAGATTCCAAATATCCCCTTCTCGGAACGTTTTTGTTTTATCTTATCTATCGCAAAAGCGATAAACACTTTGCCCGAAAGAATCTCTATATTTTCAGTACGGTTGCCATCAGCGGTTTGATCGTCGATATCGTCAAAGTGATTGCGGGGCGGATGCGTCCGGAACTGTTTTTTGAAAATCAGCAGTACGGTTTTAGCGGGTTTAAGTTTGAAAGTGCATTTTACTCGTTTCCATCAGGGCACAGCGCTACGGCATTCTCTTTTTTTATCGCTCTCGCCCTTTTAAACCCGAAATACAAGCCGCTCTTTATCGCTTTGGCATTACTGATCGTTCTGAGCCGAATCATCCTTTTGCAGCATTATCTCAGTGATGTCGCGATCGGCAGTGCCATCGGAGCGTTTTGTTCGTATTGGATCTATCATCGCTATTATCTCCACGCAAAGAGCGTTAGAAGATTCTCGCTGGTTTCGTATAAACGGTCTCTGAGCAAAAGTTTCGCATAGAATCGGATTTGCATACCTTTGGCAACATTATTCCAAAGGGGAACCATGACGATCGACGTCAATCTGCATCACGCCGACGAGGATTTTTTTGATAATCTGGATGAGATTATGGAAGATACAATGGTGCAGATGTTTATTCTTCATCCCTCTAACACGGCTGAAATTACATCTGCAAAAGAGATTGCCGGCGAATACGGGAGTATCTTTTACTCTGTACCGTTACACTTGCAGCACGAAGCCGACGAAAACTGCGTCGCATTTTCGATCCTGTGCGATGAAGACAGTGCACTGCTTCCGTCTTCGGGCAAACCGGTCGTGATCGATGAATCCCGTCTCAATGATGCGATTGTCTATGCATTGGGTGAGGGCAAAGGGATTATTCTCAACGCTACACGCGAGCATAACGCATTGGCAAATTTTTATCTTGCACTCGGCGCTGAGAATATAAGAGCGTTTGATAGTGATGCCTTAAGCAGTTTGAGTATGGATCGGATCGTCCTCCAAAGCAGTTACCCGAATCATGATTTCGAAGGCATCACCACAGCGGTAAAAGTGATTTCGGATGCAATGTTTCGACCGGAGCAGAGTATTATCGCCCGTGCGACCAAAAGTTCGCTGGAACTGTTCGGATTCCGCAAAAGCTGAGGTTTTAAACAGAGTGTGAATGCTAAACGCGATATAATTTCATAATTAAATATAAATTGTAGGAGAGTTTATGACGCGTATAGTAGTATTATCGGTATTGGCTATTTTAATGTTGGGCGGATGTACCGCTAAAGAATTTAACAGCGGTGTGGATGACGGTGTTAATGATGTAAAACGTGTTATTCGCGGTACAAACAACTAAATAGCATTGTTACACAGTATCAGACCTTGAAAAAGGAGTGCAAATGGTACCTTTTCCTATCAAAGCCGTATTATGCGATATCGGCGGTGTCCTCTATGAAGGGGAGACACCGATAGCCGGAGCGATTGAAGCAATATCCCGAATCAAACAGCGCTATCCCATCCGCTTTCTGACCAATGCAACCCAAAAAACAGGTGCACAGGTGGTGGAAACACTCCGGAATATGGGATTTGACATCTCCTCCGATGAGGTGATGACGGCTCTGGATGTGACACGCCTGCTCCTCGAACAAGAAGAGTGCGGTGCATGTTATCTCCTCACCGACAATGCGACTCGTTTTTTTGAGGACTTACCGACGGAACCTTGCCGTTATGTCGTGGTAGGGGATGCGCAGGAGAACTTTACCTATGAGCATCTCAACCGTGCGTTCAGAGTATTGAAAAACGGAGGGGAACTGCTTGCTGCGGCTAAAAATCGCTATTTCAAAGACAGTGACGGTGAACTCAGTATGGATGCGGGGGGATTTGTGGCGGCACTTGAATATGCCAGCGGCAAAGAGGCCCGTATCGTCGGAAAGCCGAGCCGTGATTTTTATCGTCTCGCATGTTCGGCAATGGGGGTGGAACCTCATGAAACACTGATGATCGGGGATGATATTGAAAGCGATGTTTTAGGGGCTCAGGAAGCGGGGTTGAGGGCAATTTTGGTTCAAACGGGAAAATTCAGCCCCGAAGATATGCATCGGGGAATTACCCCGGATGGGGTGTTTGAATCGATTGCTGCGATCGATCTTTAATTCTTTTTTAACACGCCAATACTTCAATAACATCCGTTCCCTTGGGTACGAGACATAAAAAGCTATAGGTTTCATCTCCCAAAGTCTCATAGCTATGGGGTACTCCAGCAGGGATCAGCAACACATCTCCCGCACCCGCTTCAATCGTTTGATCTCCAATAATGACTTTTGCACGTCCGCTGAGGACATATTGCTCATGTTCGACCGTATTGGTATGCAGCGGCATATGACCGCCGGCTTCGATCGTAAAATTGCGCATTGCAAAGTTGGGTGACTCCTCGGGTGAGAGAAGCATTTTCATCGCTACCCCTTTACCCGCTTTTTGGGCAGTTGATTCGATGGTATCGATTTGTTTGTGCAAGAACATAATGACCTCGTAAATAAAAAGTACACAAGGGTAACATAGAATCGTTTTATGGGTGTTAAAAA
This sequence comes from Sulfuricurvum sp., assembly GCF_028712165.1. Taxonomy (GTDB): domain Bacteria; phylum Campylobacterota; class Campylobacteria; order Campylobacterales; family Sulfurimonadaceae; genus Sulfuricurvum. The sequence continues at coordinate 23,361 of NZ_JAQTQR010000003.1, forward strand.
AATATTTTTAGCGGGTGTAACGCAAGAGCTGCCCTTTAAAGGGGAGGGTGAGATAGTCGGTATGGATTGGTTTGCTTTGTGTGTGTGCAAAGTCGAGACTCACCATTTTTTTACTGAAATTAGAATGATTTCCACGACCGGGATCGACAATGATAACTTCACACGTATGTTTGGAGTGACGATTAATAAATCCAGCCAAAAGATCAACATGATCTCTCTCATACAGCAGATCGCTTCCGATTATGAGATCGAATTCGCCCAAAGTACTTTCGAGATCTTCCCATCCTGCGCGGGTAAAGGGAATAAGTCTGTCTTTGTTGATTCGGACGTTTTCATCCATAAAACGTTCTGCTTCAGGATGATAATCGGTTGCTGAGATATTGGCAGATCGGTGATTGAGGACGAGACTTGCAAGCCCTATACCGCATCCGACTTCTAATATCCGTTTGCCTGCGATATCAAAATCGCTCATGAGATGGGCGAGAATTTTACTCGAATCCCAGATTACGCCAAACATCGGCCATGATGCGGAGGATATCCCTAGTTTTTCAGCCATATTGTCGGTATCAAAATATTGTTGGGTGTCTCGTAGCGTTCGAACATGTATTTCGGAGTTTGGAAATTCGATGGTTTGGTAGCGGAATCGTATGGGGGACATAGCAAACCTTCGCTTAAGCGCGAAGGTTTAGCCATGAGGGAGGATTGTCGAAACTAAGTTCACTTTCGTGCCAGTCAGTTTTTTCACTGTTACGGGCATGCAATTGTCCACCGATAAGGGTATATTGTAACCCGGTGACATTGCTGGTTAGCTTTTTGCCTTCTTTTAATGCTTCTAAAACGGCTTCTCTGCTTTCCATAGGGGTTCCTTTAGATCGGTTCGGAAAAACACCTGATGGTGCCTTTGTAGAACGATAGGAGAGGTGACGGGCAAAAAAATCGCCCGTCAGTGAAATTAGATAACGCTAACGTTTTCTGCTTGAGGACCTTTTTCGCCTTCACCGATAGTGAAAGTTACTTTTTGTCCTTCTTCAAGACTTACACGGCCATAGCCAGTGCTGTTAATTTGACGGAAATGTACGAATACATCTTTACCGCCGTTGTCTTGTTGGATAAATCCAAAACCTTTTTCACTGTTGAACCATTTGACTGTTCCGTTAACTTGATTTGCCATAGCAATTCCTTTGGGTTGTAATACACTCCATTGCTGAAGTGGTCGAAGTATAAAGTGGAGTATTCTAAGGGCGGGTCGTACTGCTAACGGAAGTCATCAATAAAAATCAAGCCAAAGATGAAACTCTAAATCATCTTTCAATGGAGAAATTATACCTGAAAAAAAACTTAATAGCAAGGAAACCATCATGTTTGCACCCATAGTACGTCAAATAGGGGGCGCATTCCCATCATTTTAGCCTTAAAGAAGTCAAAGAAGAAAAATAGACACAAAATATCTAGGCAAAATTAAAATTTTGGTGGCTACAATCAATCAAAAATTAGGCTGCAATCATGAATACCCGATCCAAAAAAGAAGCAATAAAAGGGGCATTTTTCGGTGCCATTGTCGGAGACGCATTGTGTCTCGGAAGTCATTATGAGTATGATGCACACAAAATATATGAAGCCTACGGGAGAAAGCCGATCGAAAAGTACATGTCGCCCGGTGAGATGATGGGGGGACAGACACACGGTATCGGTTGGGGTGAGCGTAACTACCATCCGGGAAAAAGCGCCGGAGGAACCACCGATTACGGTGATTATAATATTTTGGTACTGGAACATCTGGCGGCGATATCCGAACCCCCAAGAGCGTTTGACGTAGCGGCGATGATTCCCCATTGGATGAATCGGCTCGAAAACGGATGGGGTTCATGGATATGCACCATGACCAAAGAGACGTATGGACAAGTAAAACGGGGGATAAGCGTCGGAGCGCTCGGCGGTATTTCCAATGCGATGGCGATTCGTCATATTGCGGCTCATGGCTATTATGAGAGCGAAGAGGAACTCGCCGACGTTGCACGCAAAACGATGTTTACCCATAAAGACCTCCATGCTCTCGGAGGTGGGGAATTTTTTGCCCGTGTTACCCATCGGGTGATCCAAGGGGAAAAGCCTACCGATGCTATCGAAGCGGTTGCGGTACAGATGGGGGGATTTTTTGAGACCAAAGTCGCACAGGCCATTGCAAAATTCCGTGAAGCGACGAATCCGGAAGCAGCACTTTCGAAAGAGCAGTTCGCCGATGATCTGGCATTGACGAGCATGGCGCGGTTGTGGGATATCGGACGTTCCGAACCGATCAAAGTGGGTAAAGCCAGCCCAACGGAGGGGACACTTCCGGGCGCAGTCTATTTTATTTTAAAATATGCCGATCAGGAGGATGGACTGAAAAAAGCGCTACAGGCAAATGCAATGGTCGGCGGCGATAACGCTTCGCGGAGCATTGCGATCGGAATGGTGCTCGGTGCGTATAAAGGGGTGGATGCGATTCCATATGAGTGGAAAGAGATACTCGAACAATGGGAATATTGCGAAAACCTGTTGAACAAACTCCCGTTGCTTAAAAGCTAAAGAAAACAAACAAGGAGCATATATGGAAAACAAAAAAGAAAATATCTATGAAACGGATGCATTGGTGTCTCAATATTGTGAGTTTCAATATGGAGACGAATATTTAGATATCGACAATTTCGCAAAAGTGTGTGCCCAAAAAGCGATTTCTTACTCCGCTGCGATCCCTCAAAGACGCGCTCTCGATTTAGGATGTGCTACGGGACGTGCTTCGTTTGAACTGGCAAAAGTATTTGAATATGTCAACGGCGTTGATTACTCGCAAGCGTTTATAAACATTGCCAAAGATATTCAAAGTGACGGATGTATTTCTTATGCTCTGTACAGTGAAGGTGCCATAAAGCAATGCAAAGAGGTTTGTCTAAAGTCTCTTGGCCTCGATGATGTAAGAGAAAAAGTGGAGTTTTTTCAAGGAGACGCGTGTGATCTGATGCCGCTCTTAGCTGAATACGATCTGGTCATGGCTACAAATCTTATCGATCGTTTGTATGAACCGCAGCTGTTTTTGAAAACGATCCATACCCGTATCAATGATAATGGATTTCTGGTTCTGACATCGCCCTATACCTGGTTGGAAGAGTATACGAAAAAAGAGTTTTGGATCGGGGGTTATTACGATCCCGAAGGAAACGAAGTGAGCACGTTGGAAGGACTCAAAGAAACTTTAAATGAGAATTTTGATTTAGTGAATGTGGAAGATGTTCCATTTGTTATTCGGGAGACTCCGCGAAAGTATCAATATACCCTGTCACAGATGTCCGTCTGGAAACGGAAGGAGAGATAAAACTCAGACTTTCGATTGCACCGTGATTTTGGTCGCTTCGAAGAGTTCGGCCGCTTTTTTGATCATCGGCTCTTTCAGGACATCACTCCCGTCAAACTCTTTGACACTGCTCTCATCGCATTGGCTGACACAGCTTCCGACTCCGATCTCGCTCTCTTCAATCATAGAAGTGGGTTCATCGGGAATCTCTTCACTCAGAGGTTCATCCATCACTGTTTCTACCGTCTGCTCTAGCGTGGGAGTAGGCTCTTCTACCGTTTTGGTACACCCCTGGGATTTAATTTGGGTATCAATCCCGTAAATTTCCCGAACAAACTGGCGAATAATGCCGAAGCTGTTTTTGAGAAGTTCTTTGTCTCCGTCTTCCGCACAGCTCTCCCATGTAAGGGTATTGTTTTCATACGAGAGAAACGTGACGTTATTTTTGAAACACTCTCCCAATTCATCACTGCGGTCACTGATTCGTTCACACAGTTGTTCAAACTGCGATTTTGCAGCAGGGGGAGTCGGTGTGACGTGTACCGTAGGCGTTTCATTTGGTGTTACAGGTGCAGCATGGATCGGAGCGTGAGAGACACGTGATTCGAGGGACTCGATCATCTCATCGATCTCTTTGATCTTGAGCGCTTCGATCATTTTAAACAGCACGAGGCTCACGACGAAGCCGCCGTCGGCATTGATCGCAAAAAGGGTTTTGGCATCGCTGAGGATACGGAAAAAACGCTCGATCACGAGGGGGCTGAAACGGTGATCCCCTTCATAGAGGCGCTCTTTGAGGTAGGCAATCAGTTCATCGACTACCATTTCGGATTCATACGCTTCGAGTTCTTGGAGCATCGAGATAAGAGTTCCGCGATCTTTGGCAAAAATAGCATTAAAAAGGCGGCTGATATAATCAGGATCGAGAAGCCCCAGCATATCGGCAACGGTTTTAACGTCTACGAAACCTTTGGAATAGATGATTGCCTGATCCATCAATGTGAGCGTGTCACGAAGACTTCCCGATCCGCTGCGGGCCAAAATATCGAGGGCTTCAGGCTGGTAATCGATATTTTCCAGATGGAGGATATGGCTCAGGTGGTGGACGATATTCGGATGGCTGATCCGTTTAAAACGAAAATGCTGGGTTCGGCTCAAGATCGTCGGCGGAAGTTTGAGCGGATCAGTAGTCGCAAGAATGAATTTGACGTATTCAGGCGGCTCTTCGAGGGTTTTTAGGAGGGCATTGTGCGCCTCTTTGGTGAGCATGTGGACTTCGTCGATGATAAAAATCTTTACTTTAGCGCTGGCGGGGCGATATTTGGTATGTTCGATCAGGTCGCGGATATCGTCGATCTTACGGCTGGATGCGGCGTCCATTTCGATAATGTCGATATGACGCCCTTCGTTCGCCATAACACAATGGCTGCACACATCGCACGGAGCGGAAGTCGGTCCGTTTTCACAGATGAGCGATTTGGCAAAAATCCGTGCGGTAGAGGTTTTACCTGAGCCGCGAAGTCCTGAGAAAAGGTACGCATGAGAGAGTCTTCCTGAATCAAGGGCAAGAGATAGAGTTTGGGAAATACTTTCCTGTCCGATAAGCTCTTCGAAACGTCGAGGACGATATTTTAACGCTAAGACTTCGGATGTGCCCAATTGAGACCTCTTTGATTTTGAGTAAGGTGAGTTTACCGCGGATACGATAAATTTTAGATTACAGTGACAACCACTCTTTGGCAACGCGTCTAAGACCTTCGGGATTTTCGGAAGCGAAAAACTTTAGGGTCGTCTCCTCAAATCGCTTCGTAAAATCGTAATGGCTCTCCAAATATTCGACAATCGCTTCACCGGAGTGGATCAGGGTGCTTTTCCCGTCAAAATATCCATTAATTGCCTCTGCTACCAAGGGAAAATGGGTACATCCCAGAATGATCGCATCGGGAGTTTTTTCCAATGAACCGAAATAATGGTGCAAAGCACTTTGGAGTACTTCTCCCTCATAAAGTCCCTCTTCGACAATAGGAACCAATAATGAAGTGGCTATGGCACTGAGGTTTTGGTATCCCAAATCGCTCAATTTTTTTTCATAGGCCCCAGATTTGACGGTTGCTTTTGTACCGAGAATAAGGATATTTGCATCGGTACTGGGAATAGCATTTTTAAGTGCTAAAACTCCGGGGTCGACCACACCGATCACATCACAATCACTTTGCTCTCTCATTTCATCGAGAGCATAGGCACTGACGGTATTACAGGCGGTGATAAGCAAATCGATTTCAAAGTTTTTGAAAAACTCAAGGGCTTCGAGGGAGTAGCGGATGATTGTATTTTGATCTTTGACCCCATACGGGACTCGGGCAGTATCGCCGAAGTAGATGATCTCTTCGAAGAGTTTATGCTCTAACAGCGACTTTACGACGCTCAGCCCTCCAACACCGCTGTCAAAGACCCCGACTCTCATCTTATTTGGTCGACTCGTTCATGCTGTCAAGAAATTCGATATTGGACTTGCTTTTGAGCATTGTGTTGTAGAGGAAGCGTAACGCTTCGACTTCGTCTTCTTGTTTATGCAGCATAGAACGAAGAACGAATACTTTTTGCAAGACATCCGGCCCGAGAAGGAGTTCCTCTTTGCGGGTTCCTGATTTGAGGATATCGATCGCCGGGAAAATACGGCGATCGGAGATTTTACGGCTGAGTACGATTTCGGAGTTACCGGTTCCTTTGAACTCTTCAAAAATAACTTCATCCATACGGCTTCCTGTGTCGACAAGAGCCGTTGCAATGATGGTCAAACTTCCGCCGTTTTCGATGTTACGCGCCGCACCGAAGAAACGTTTAGGTTTATGCAATGCGTTGGCATCCACCCCACCCGAGAGGACTTTTCCTGAGCTCGGTGTAACAGTATTGTACGCACGTGCCAGACGCGTGATCGAGTCGAGGAGGATAACGACGTCTTTACCGAGCTCAACGCGTCGTTTAGCACGTTCGATGACCATTTCGGCCACTTTAACGTGATTTTTTGCCGGTTCGTCGAAGGTTGAACTGTACACTTCCCCTTTGACGGAGCGTTCCATGTCGGTGACCTCTTCGGGGCGTTCGTCGACCAGGAGAACCATCAGTTCTACTTCGGGATGATTGTTGGTTACACCGTGGGCGATCTCTTTCATCAGCTCCGTTTTCCCCGAACGTGGAGGGGCGACGATAAGACCGCGCTGTCCTTTACCGATCGGAGAGAAAAGATCCATCATCCGTCCGGTTAATTTGGTCGGCTGGTATTCGAGTTTGAGTTGCTCAAGGGCATAAAGAGGGGTGAGATTTTCGAAAAGAGGGCGCTTTTTAGACTCTTCCGGAGGGAGATAGTTGATCGCTTCGACTTTAAGAAGAGCGTAATAGCGCTCTTGGTCTTTCGGTGCACGTACCTGACCGGTAACGATATCCCCGTTACGCAGAGCAAAACGGCGGATTTGGGTACTGGAAACATACGCATCATGCAATGAATCGCTGAACCCCTGATCCACAGCACGTAAAAAGCCGTAACCGTCCTGCATAATTTCCAAAATACCGGTAAAGAGGATAAATCCCCCTTGCTGTACTTGGGTTTTGAGGATTTCAAAAATCAAATCTTGACGTTTGAGCTCATTCGGGTCTTCAATGCTTAATGAAGTAGCAATTTCAAGAAGATCTTCAAGCTTTTTAGTACGTAATGCTTCGATCGTGAACCCATCAACAGGGATATGTGTACGGTTTTTCGAGTTGTTTCGAGGAGTTTTTGCGGTATCGCTCATGCGTGGAATGCCTTAAAGTGTGTGGATTTAATCGGCGAGAACTAGGTGAGATGTCATTGACAGGTCATAATATTTGTGCTGACATTATAAACTATAGCGAAGCAGGATGTCAAGCAAGGGAAATTTTAAAATTGTGAACGGTTTTTGCTCTGTGCATTTTAACAGTATAATAAACATATTTTAAAAGGTTCATTTTGTTCGATTTTTTTAAAAAGCAAACCGAAGAGACTCCTGCAGTTGAAACGGTGATCGAGACCCCCAGAGATTTTACCAACACGATTGGGATGGAGTTTCTTTATATTGACGGTGGGGAGTTTACGATGGGACGCAATCCGCAATACAATGAAGGGGGCGATGTGGAATCGCCTGCCCATCCTGTCAAACTCAAAGGGTTTTGGATTTCTAAATATCCTGTAACACAGGAGCAGTATTTTAAGCTTACACGCGTCAATCCGTCGTATTTCAAAAATGATAAAGTCGAAGAAGAGAGCTCGCGCCGCCATCCTGTTGAGCAGGTGAGCTGGTTTGACGCCAAAGCATTTGTAGAATTGCTCAACCGATATGAGGGGAAAACGCGATTTTATGCGTTACCGACTGAAGCGCAGTGGGAATATGTCGCCAAAGCGGGCGGCAATACCCGATTTACGTTCGGTGATTCGGAAGCATTGCTCGATGATTATGCGATTTATGAATACAGTTCCAATGGAAAAACAGCGGTTGTGGACAGTAAGACCCCAAACCGTTTAGGGGTTCACGGGCTTTTGGGGAATGTGTGGGAATGGTGCGAGGATGATTTCTTTGCCAACTATTCCGGCGCTCCGAGCGACGGCAGCCCCCGCATTGGAGGAGCTGAGGGTGAATCGTTTAAAGTTCGCCGCGGTGGAAGTTATAAAACAGGGTATTTGTGCCTGCGCAGTTCGTTTCGGGGTTATTCACGTCCCGATTTTGCCTCAAATGACATCGGTTTCCGTCTTGTCATTAACGGTGATCCGCTTAAATAATTATGTAAAACGTTTCGGGAATAAAATCCCCAAAACTACGCTAACGCTGTGTTTCCTTCGGCAGGAAGCCCTTGCGCAGATAACTGCGCTATAAAAACTCACCATCTACGTAGAGCCATTTTCCCTCAACTTTTAAAAAGCGGCTTTTCTCTTTGAGAATACCGCTGTCGAGTTTCGCTTCAAAGGTTACAAACGCTTCATTTTCTCCGTCGATAAATTCACTTATTTTCAATCCTAAAAATCGGGTAGTTTGAGAAAACTCCAAAATATGTTTGTTCCAAATCTCTTTATTCTCCGTGTAATCGGGGTTGTTTGGATGGGTAGTCGCCATGATATAGTTGCTCAGTTCGAGGGCAAAGGCACTGTAGCGCGAGCGCATCAGCTTTTGGGCATTGGAAGGGAGTATCCCTTTGTGATAGGGTTGGCAGCATTTTTTGTACTTTTCGCCGCTATGGCAGGGACAGGGTGCGTTCGGTGATATTTTCATCCTTGAATGATAATGGAATATAACTTATTTTTCTTAATCAGGTTGTAATAAGTGTGAACGAAGTACTCTATAGTTTCAAAGAAATTCAAGGTTGCGATTATGTCTTATTATATATGGCTAATACTGGGTGTCCTCGCTTTTGTTGTCGAGATGATGTTGCCGACATTTTTCGCTCTGTTTGCGGGGATCGGTTTTTTGGCCGCTGCTGCCGTCGCCTTTTTTCTCCCCATCTCCCTTTTTGGTCAGTTAGTTATTGCATCTGTGTTTATGATTATCGGTGCCGTTGTTTTTAAGAAACGGCATATCGGTGATGATGAACGCGATGCGGTAGGTACCCATAATGAGTTTGTCGGGATCAGAGGGATTGCCTTAACCTCTTTGTCCTCACATTATGAGGGGCAAGTCGAATTGTACGAACCGGTGGTAAGTGCGAGAGAGTGGCCGGCACTCTCTACGAATGAGGACATTGATGCCAACGCAGAGATCCGTATTGTTCAACTTCGCGGCAATACGCTGATTGTAGAAAAAGTTTAAAAGGAATGTAGATGGATTCAAGTATCGTTTTTTCATTAGTCTTAGTTGCTGCGGTGGTGTATACCCTCTCTCAAATGGTACGGATTGTTCCGCAAGGGGAAGAATGGGTTATAGAACGGTTGGGTAAATATCATACGACACTTTTGCCGGGACTCCATCTGCTGATCCCTATTGTCGATATCGTTGCGTATCGGATCATAACTAAAGAGCTGATACAGCAAACTCGTGAGCAGGAGGTTATTACCAAAGACAACGCAGTGGTAATTATCAGTGCGGTTGTTTTTTATCGCGTAACCGATCCGGGAAAAGCGTCGTACTCTATCAGTAATTTTGAGAGTGCCGTTGCGAATATGACCATGACGACGCTGCGTGCGGTGATCGGGGGGATGACACTTAACGAATCGCTTTCACAGCGTGATGTGATCAAAGCGGAAGTCGCCGGCAAGATCCGTGATTCGCTCACCGGTTGGGGACTGACACTGGGTAATCTGGAAGTACAGGATATTCGCCCTAGCCAAAATCTTCAGGAAGCGATGGAGCGTCAAGCGGCAGCAGATCGCGAGCGTGAAGCGGCAATTCTTATCGCGGACGGTCAAAGACGAGCCGCAATAGCTCAGGCCGAGGGGCAAAAACAGTCGGTTATTCTGCAGGCAGAGGGGAGACTCGAAGCGGCAAAACTCGAAGCTCAGGCTAAAGTAGAACTCGCCGAAGGGGATCGTAAATCGATGGTCGTCGTCGCACAGGGATTTGCAGGGGGAGAAGCATCTCCCCACTATCTCCTTGCTCAGCGTTATATCGACAGCGTCAAAAATCTGAGTGAATCTGCAAACTCAAAAGTAGTATTCATGCCCGCGGATTGGCAGCAAAGCCTTGCCGGTGCCGTCGGTTCACTGGGTTATTTGGGAACGGCATTGGGAGAGAAAAAATAGGGCATTTTGCCAACTTTTTTTTCTCTTAGCTCCTATGGGCTATAATCGTTCTTATGATATATGAAATTACGACACTTATCGGCTTTGTAGCCGCCGGAACATTAGCTTGGCTGTGGAATCAATCCCGCCAAGAGTATGCATTGCTTGAAGCACGTGCCCTGCAACTCCAAGAGGTGTATGCTCAAGAACAGGCACTTAGATCAAAAATCCAAACTGAACTCGACACAGCCCAAAAAGAGTATCATGCACTCGAGCGCGATTACGCGGTTCTTCATACCCGTCATGAAGAATCATCCCGCTCTTTTGAGGAAAAAATCCGACTTCTTGATGAAGCAAAAGTCCAGATGAAAGTTCAGTTTGAGCAGCTGGCAGCACAGATTTTCGAACAAAAAGCCAAAACGTTTGATGAAGCCCATACCAAAGGGCTGGATCTCCTCCTTAAACCTTTCCGAGAACAGATTGCACAGTTTGCAACGCAGAGTAAAGAGCAGTTTATCCATGATGCGAAAGAGCGCCAAAGCATCAAAGACGAAATTCTCCGTCTCAAAACCCTCAACGAACGGCTCAGCCAAGATGCGATCAATCTCACCCAAGCTCTTAAGGGAGAGAATAAAACCCAGGGTAACTGGGGTGAAATTGTGCTGGAGCGGATTTTGGAAGAATCGGGGCTTCGTGAGGGGCATGAGTACGACATCCAAAGCACCCTCAGCGATGAAGAAGGGAAAAAGTTCCGTCCCGATGTTATCGTCCATCTTCCGCAAAACAAAGACATCATTATCGATTCGAAAGTCTCTCTGGTTGCCTATGATGCGTTTATCCGTGCTGAAAATGATGAAGACCGTTCCCATGCACTCAAACAGCATCTTCTCTCTATCCACAGCCATATCAAAGGGCTTAGCGGCAAACGGTACGAACAGCTCAGTGGTGTACGGACATTGGATTTTGTTCTGCTGTTTATGCCGATTGAGGGGGCATTTCTCCTCGCACTGGAACAGGATAATACCTTCTTTAAAACGGCGTATGAACAAAACATCGTTGTCGTCTCCCCTTCAACCCTTCTCGTGACGCTACGCACTATCGAGCATATTTGGCGAAGCGAATATCAGGAACGTAACGCCAAAGCGATTGCCGAATCGGCAGAAGCGTTGTACGATAAATTGGTAGGATTTGTAGATGACATGGAAAAAATCGGTGAACAGATCGGACGAACCCAAAAAAGCTATGAGAGTGCAATGACTAAACTATCAGGCAAAGGAAGTCTTATTCGCCGCGTTGAAGCAATGCGTAAGCTGGGGCTAAAACCGAAGAAATTGCTTCCGTCCTCTCTTACGGATACAGATGAGGAAGAAACGCTCTTATAAATGCGGAATTTTCACCTTTGAATTGAGCAATGCTCCGATGATGATCATCAGGGCAAGTACTCCGACCCATCCGATAAATCCCGATCCAAGCCAAACAATCCACAGTAAAATCGCTCCAAGCGGCGTCGGGACTCCCGTAAAATGTTTTGCCACTTCTCCTGCATCGGTGTTAATATTAAACTGGATCAAACGGCGCAGACCGCTGATGACGTAATAGATCGAGGCGATAGAGGTGATGATGAGAGGCAGTCCGGTGAGATGAGAATAGACTCCCTGAAAGATAAAGAAGGTAGGGACGAGGACGAAGCTCAGAAAATCGGCGAATGAGTCTAGTTGAACGCCGAACTCATTGGATAAGCCGTATTTTCGTGCGACTTTACCGTCGAAAATATCAAATGCTCCTCCCATCCATGCTAGAACAACAGCAACTATAAATTGATTCTGTGTAATAAAGTAGGTAGCCAGTAGTCCGCAGGTGATGTTGGCCATCGTAATGAGGTTGGCAAGGTTAAAATGACTCGTTGATCGCCATAGAAATTGCATAAAAGTCCTATTAGTGTATTATTTTCCTTACAATTATAGCGAAGCAGGGCTCAATAGAGCTAATTGAAAAAGGTTATCATTATTAAGGAGTATATAAGTTGATAACTATTATCATTCTTTAATTGCTTGGTTTGACATATATATAGTGAGACTAAGATATTAGGGACTGTGTATGAAAAAAACAATCATAATGAGTTTGGCTACTGCTGCAGCTCTAAATGCTTCAACTATTGAAGATGTATTAAATGAGGGAACACTCACCGGACAATTTCGTGCAGCGTATGCGGATCAAGATAATGCGCTGGGTGCAGATACGTACGGGACATCACTCGGCGGGATGTTGAAATACGAAACGGTATCTTGGAATGGAGTTAAAGCCGGCCTTTCAGCATATTTGAGTCAAAAGCTTCCATTTGCAACGGGCAATAACGAAAAAGCAAACGGCGACTTATTCGCCGAGGGTACAAAATCATATCTCTATTTGGGCGAAGCGTATCTTGACTATAGTTCAGATGAATTTACTTTACGTATCGGACGTCAGCAAATCAATACTCCGTTTGCCGATACGGATGATATCCGTATGCAGCCAAATACATTCGAAGCGGCGATAGCATCGTACAAGGTGTTCGAAGATACAACACTTGTCGGGGGGTATATCAACCGTTTTGCCGGATATGATTCGGGCAACAATATATCAAAATTCAAAAAACTTGACGGTGCAGACAGTAAGGGCGCAGCTATGGTAGGTGCCATGAATGAAAGTATTGAAAACCTGGCACTGCAGGGTTGGTATTACAAAGTTGATCGTTTTACGAATGTATTTTATACCGATGCGGGATATAGTATTCCTCTCAATGAATCGGCGGGAATTGAGCTTGCAGGACAGTTCGGTCATTTTTCGGAAGAAAATAACAGCGGTATAGAGGGGAATGTTTATGGTATCGGAGCAACACTGAATGTCGGAATGGTTGCCATGAGTGCAACCTATAACAAAACATTTAACGATCCTGGGAAAGCAATCACTAACGGATTCGGCGGAGGACCGTATTACACTTCGATGGAAGAGACAACTATCGATGGGTTGGAAGATGCCAGAGCGTATCAGCTTAATACGGAGCTTGATATGAGCGAAATAGGGATAGATGGACTGAAATTGGCTGTATTGTACGGTAATTTCAAAGGGAAATCCCAAGGATTAGATGCTAGAGTTTCAGAATATGATGCTGTTGTTGCGTATACCTTTAATGATGCCATAAGTGCGGATATGAGTTATGCGATGATTAAAGATAAAAATAAAAATTTCAGCGAACTCGGAACGAACGGCGGATATAACCGCTTTTTGCTTCGTATGAACTATAGCTTTTAAAAAAGGATGAGTATGAATACCATGACGTTACTTAGCGCATGTGCCAAAGGGGGGATTGCAACCGTTGCAAAGATTAATGCTACGGGTCCTCTCAAACAGCGTTTGATTTCATTCGGACTGATGAAGGGTGCCGAGGTTAAAATGCTCGAATGCGCCTTAACCAATAGTACGTATGAAATTAAAGTCGGAAATATGAGTTTGGCATTACGCAAAGAAGAAGCCGAGTTGATCGAGGTCACCAATGTCCGATAAAAAAATCAAAGTTGCCCTCGTCGGTCAACCGAATGTGGGCAAAAGTATGCTTATCAATTCGATCAGCAATGCACGCTTGCATGTGGGAAATTTTACCGGGGTGACGGTAGAGAAAACGGAAGTGGTATTCGAATACGAGGGATATGACTTCCGTGTTGTCGATTTACCCGGTACGTATGCGTTTACCGATTATTCGATCGAAGAGCGTGTGACACATGAATTTCTGATAAATGAGCAGTACGATTTGATCATCAATGTTGTGGACTCGACGAATCTGGAGAAAAACCTGCAGCTTACAGCCGAGTTGATGACAATGAGCAAAAAAATGGTACTAGCGCTCAATATGAGTGACGAGGCAGATCGTGAGGGGATCGAGATAAACGCTCCCTATTTGACCCAACTGTTGGGGATTCCGTGTGTGCGTGTTTCCGCCGCCGCAAAAATCGGTCTTGATGAGCTGATGAGAGCCGTAATCGGCGTTCATGAAGTTTCGTATCAAGAACAAAAACTTGTCTTTAGCGAAGCCGTTGAAGAGGAAATAGGATTAATCACCGAATATCTTAACCGACATAAATTCAAAGCAACCATCAGCAATCGCAATATTGCGATCAATTTACTCCAACAAGAGAAAAAAACCTACCGTGTTCTCCATGCTAATCCTATCTGGACAGAACTTCAACCGATGCTGATCGAAGCGGATCATCATATTGCGCTGCATCACGACAGCGATGATATCAAAGAGATTTTTGCCGAAGAGTATCTGGCGTTTAATCGTGGGGTGATCAAAGAATCGGTCAAAGTAAAACTGAAATCGGAAGAGAAAAAAACAACAACGGAAAAGATCGATTCTGTTCTCATCCATCCAATCTTCGGGATACCGATTTTTCTGTTTTTTATGTGGGGATTGTTTCAGCTCACGTTTGAGATCGGAAGCATACCGATGGATTGGATCAGCGCATTTTTTACATGGTTCGGGGTAGTTGTAGGCTCCACTATCGGTAATGATGAAGTACGCTCTCTCATTGTGGACGGAGTTATTTCCGGTGTGGGTGCGGTCGTATTGTTTGTTCCCAATATCGTTATATTGTTTGTAGGAATTGCTTTGCTCGAAGCGACAGGATATATGTCCCGTGTTGCGTTTTTATTGGACGGTTTTTTCCATAAATTCGGGCTTCACGGTCAGTCTTTTATCCCCCTAGTATCAGGATTTGGGTGTTCTATTCCTGCCTACATGTCGGCACGGATTCTTAAAAATGACCGAGACCGTTTATTGACCTTGTTTGTCATCGGTTTTATGAGCTGCGGTGCACGATTGCCGGTATATGTATTGTTTACGGGGGCATTTTTTTCTCCACAAATGGCAGGGAACGCCTTGTTCGGCATTTATATTCTCGGAGCCATGATCGGATTGGTTGCGGCAAAAGTGTTGAAGATAACGGCATTCAAAGGGATAGATGAACCCTTCGTAATGGAAATGCCAAAATACCGTCTCCCCTCAGTGAAACTAATCTGGCATACGGTTGTGACAAAAACGATGATGTACCTGAAAAAAGCGGGGACGTTTATTGCCGCAGCGTCAATGCTTGTATGGTTTCTCAGTGCGTATCCGAAAAATACCCTTTTGGATACCCAATATACCCAAAAAATCGAAGCAGCAGTTTCAAAAGACGAAGTGAAAAGTCTCAAAAACCAGCTTGCCGAAGCCCAACTGGAACAAAGTTTCTTAGGACGTATCGGTCATACAATCGAGCCGATGTTTATTCCGCTCGGATTTGACTGGAAAATGGCAGTTGCTTTGCAGACAGGATTAGCGGCAAAAGAGGTAGTGGTGTCGACATTGGGAGTACTGTACTCGTTAGGAAGCGATGCGACGGAAGCGGATAACTCGCTTGTCGGGGCGATCCATGATCATATTCCTTTTGCATCGGCGGTAGCGTTTATCGTTGTCATCATGACCTATCTACCGTGTCTGGCAGCCTCGGTTGTCTTTACTCGTGAGGCAGGGGGGATCAAATACTTCGGCTATTTGTTCTTTTTTACAACTATTGTGGCCTATTCTCTGGCATTTATCGCCTATCATTTGACATTGTGGTTGAGTTAGCGCTTATTAACCGTCCCTGAGTTACAATTCGTCTATGAGTAAAATATTAATGATAGAAGACGATCTCGAGCTCGCCGAGATTCTGACTGAATTTTTAGAGCAGTATGATTTTGCGGTGACCACTGAAGACGATCCGTTTAAGGCGCTCAGTATCCTTAAACTTGAACAGTTTGATGCGGTTATTTTGGACTTGACGTTGCCGGGAATGGATGGGTTGGAGGTGTGTGAAGCGATTCGTGCACGCCAAAATATTCCGATTATCATCTCTTCGGCACGTTCGGATGTGTCCGATAAGATCAATGCATTAGAATTGGGAGCCGATGATTATCTCCCGAAACCGTATGATCCGAGAGAACTTGAAGCACGTATCCATTCCGTATTACGTCGATACGATGCGGCTTCGACTGCGGCTTCCGAGATTGCATGCGATTTCAAGCTCAATGAGTCTGCAATGCAGATCAGCTACAAAGGGCGTCCGATTGAATTGACAAATGCCGAGTACGGTATCCTCGCACATATGATTAAAAAGCAGGGGATGGTCGTCTCTCGAGAAGATTTGATTCATAACGTCAGTGCCATAAATGAAGATTCGTCGAATAAAAGCATTGACGTAATGATGGGACGTATCCGTAACAAACTTGGAGACAAAGCGCTCATTGAATCGATTCGTGGCATCGGCTATAAGTTATTAAAGTAAATGATCAAAAATAATGCCGTTATCGCTACCGTCGTGTTTGCCCTCGTGGTGACGGTGGCAAGTGTCAGCTATACGTTCTATCAGCTCTATCAGACCAACCGCGCCAAGCACATAGATAATATATTTACAAAACACTCTCTGATCAGTCAAATCTACCATACCTATCTTCTCAAACAGATATCGGAACCGATGCTTGAAGCCAATCTGGCATTGTATGATTTGGATGATATTACGGCGAAAAAAGAGTACGATGCGATTATTCGTCAAGGGAAGATTCTTAAAAGTGACGGAACAACGGATCAGGAGATGAGTTCTCTCGAGTTTTCATACGTCCATCCGACGATACAGCCCATTCTTATTTCAATGATCGAATATCGGGGTAAGATTTATTTTTGGGCAGAATCTTCCCACCATACGGTATTGCTCGAAGACCATAGTATTCAAGCGTATAATCCGATCAATCTACTGTCGGCGTATGGGACATTGCTAACGATACTTTTGACCTCCTTTGCCCTTATTATCCACCGTCTCAGTCCGCTGCGCCGTCTTCGCCGTCAAATTGCCAGATTTGGTGAAGGGGACATGGGGGTGCGATTCCGAATTAACGGAAGTGATGAAATCGCTTTGATCGCGAATGAACTTGATACGACCCAAAAGAAAATCCGATCGTTGATTGAATCGCGGAACCTCTTTTTGCGCAATATTATGCATGAACTTAAAACACCGATTGCCAAAGGGAGAATCGTTGCGACAATGCTCACCGATGAAAAACAGCAAAGTCGATTTGAGGGAATTTTTGAGCGTTTAGAATCGCTTATCGGTGAATTTGCCCTGATTGAAGAGATCAGTTCCGGAAATCAGCATTTAGAAAAAAAAGAGTACCGTTTGGTGGATATTATCGACGGTGCCGTCGATTTGGCAATGGTTGATTATGAATCGGTGACGTGCGATATAGATTCTGCTATCAAACTGGAAGTTGATTACCGTCTTTTTGTAACGGCAGTGAAAAATTTGATCGATAATGCGATTAAATATTCACCGGATAAACACATGGAAATATCGGTAGCGGGTGGGGAGATTCTCTTTCTAAACGCCGGTAATCCGCTTAAAAAACCGCTTAGTTATTACATCGAACCCTTTACAAAAGATCACCCGACCAAAGACAGCTTCGGATTGGGGCTTTATATCGTTGATGCGATTTTAAAAGAGCATGGATATGTGTTAGCATACGAGCGTCGAGGTGATTTGAACTGCTTTATCTTTGTCCCTGAAAAACCCTCAAAAAGGAATCATAAATGAAAAAAATCCTGATCAGTAATGATGACGGATACGAATCTCCCGGGCTTTTAGCCTTGATCGAAGCACTGGAGGGATTAGGACAGATTACGGTTGTTGCCCCATCAACGGAAAAATCGGCATGCGGGCATTCGCTGACTCTCACACGGCCGCTTAGTTTTATCAGTGTCGGGGATGATTTCTATAAACTCGATGACGGTACGCCGAGCGACTGTGTTTATCTCGCACTTCACTCACTTTTTGAAGACAGTAAACCCGATCTGGTCATCAGCGGAATCAACAAAGGTTCCAATATGGGCGAAGATATTACCTACTCCGGTACGGCTGCAGCGGCGATGGAGGGGGTATTGCAGGGAGTTCCTTCGATTGCAATCTCTCAAGTAATGGATTTCACCCAGCCGATGGGCGATTTTGCACTGGCTAAGAAAGCGATCCGTCATCTGGTCGAGAAGATTTTTGCGGGCGAATTTCCGTTGAACGAGCGGGAGTTTTTAAATGTCAATATCCCCCATGACATTGATGAACTTAATTTTGCCGTAACGTATGCCGGATACCGTTATTATGCCAATGATGCTCATCTTCACCGCAATCCCAGAGGGATGGAATATTACTGGCTCGGGCTCCACCCTCTGGAGTTTAAAGCACGTGATCACGGGATGGGCATATGCGATTTTGAAGCGATTTCGCAGGGAATGGTCTCTGTTACTCCCGTTCAGCTCGATATGAGTGCGTACGAATCGATGAAAAAATTGCAGGAGTGGCTGTGAGGCATGTCCGTACGAAACTGGTTTTCGGCGAAGATGCATTCGAAAAACTCCAAAATGCGAAAATCCTTCTGCTTGGTGTGGGCGGAGTAGGGAGTTTTTGTTTGGACTGCCTCTATCGCAGCGGTGTACACGATATCACTATCGTCGATTTTGACCGATACGATCTCAGTAACCAAAACCGCCAAATGCACTCCGAAACGCATGACGGGGAACTCAAAGTCGAAGCGCTGAAAACCCACTATCCTGAAGTTATCGCTCTTTCAGATAAGATCACCCCGGAATGGGTTGAATCGTTTGATTTTGAACCGTATGACCTGATTCTAGATGCCATCGACGATATGAGGGCAAAAATTGCCCTCATTCAAAAATGCTATCCCAAACTCATCTCTGCCGTCGGATCGGCCAAACGGCTCGACCCGACCAAAGTTGAAGTACGTTCCCTCTGGAAAACCGAAGGGGATCCTTTTGCCTCGAAGCTCCGTAATGAACTGCGTAAACGCAAATTCAAAGGCGATTTTAGCTGTATTTGCAGCTCTGAACTTCCGCGCATCAAAGAAAAGGGGAGTTTCGTCGGGGTAACGGGGACATTCGGCCTTACAATGTGTTCATTGGCTTTACGCAAAATAGGGCTTTAATGGTTATAATTAATATAATTCTTACATATAATTAATTTTTTCTACGATACAATCCCCGAAATTTTTCCGGGGACTTTTCATGTTGTTTTATCTTGCGCTTTTTTTCGCCTTGTTGTATTTTAAAATTGCCCGCGTGCATAAAAAAGAGCAGCGTGTTTCCTCTTCGGTTGTGGCCCAGCATTTTGTTGTCGGTTTTGCAGTTGTGAGTTTATTGGCATATGGTTTTATGTATGAAAACCTTTATTGGTTTCTACCGCTTCTTTTTCTCTTCGCAATTATTGCATCTCTCATGATAACGGCGATTCAATTGGGAATATTTGTCAATGGCAAGCCTCTTTTAGGAATGACACACTTTTACCGCTATTTCTCTATTTTAAGCATCGCAATTGTGTTACTTACCGTTGCTCTTTGGATGACTCATACACCAAATATATAAGATTTTACTTTCGAGTGTTTGATTATGGTATCTGGTTCAACGGTTCGTTAAAAAGATTTGAAAATTTGTAGTTTTTTTTTGCCATTTTCTTCGTTACAATGGCCGCATGCAATTTATGAAGGAAGCGCTATATGGGTTTATTCGGAAATGATAAAACATTGGAAGCCAAAGTCTCACAAATAGAGAATGAAAACAGAGAGCTGAAATCGCAAATTGAGATTTTACACGCTGAGTTGAACAAAGCACGTCAGGAGATTGACGCACACAAAGAAAACGCTGTAGTGTCGAAAATCAAAAATGATGTACTTGATACGGTGCTACACTCGTATAAAAGCGGTGTCGGATTTGTTCAGGGGATTATGCAGTCCAATGTCGAAGCATTGGAACATGCAAGTACAATGAATGTGAGTTCGGCTGCAAGTATCGATGCCGTCAAATCGAAACGGGATAATGTTGTCAGCAGTGTGGACTCTATCTCGGAAGAAGCGACAAGCCTTGAGAATGGAGCCAATTCGTTAAACAACAGTGTAGGTTCAATCGGTGCCATTATCAGTCTGATCAAAGATATCAGTGATCAAACCAACCTTCTCGCGCTCAATGCCGCTATCGAAGCGGCGCGTGCCGGGGAACACGGCAGAGGCTTTGCGGTAGTCGCCGACGAAGTACGCAAACTTGCCGAGCGAACTCAAAAAGCGACGCAGGAAGTTGAGATCAATATTTCGCAACTGAAACAAAATGCAGTCGAAATTTTGGATATGACGCAAAAGTTTCGAGAAAACGGGAACACTATCTCCACTACTTTAAACCTCTTTTTTGACGAACTTGACAATGTGATCCGAAATTCGGATGCAATCTCCAATATTACCGAAAACATTACCCGAGAAATCGGTATCGGAAACGGAAAAGCCGATCATATCCTTTTCAAGTTGACCGGATACAATTCCTTCATTAACGGAGGAATTCCGACATTACAGAATGAAAATGAGTGTCGTTTTGGGAAATGGTTCGGTGTAAATCAGGAAATTATCAAAAAAGAGACGGCATTTCTCTCTTCGTTGAATAAACATCATGCCAATGTACATCAAGGTGTGAAAGAATCAATTGATCTCTGGGTTAATAAACACGACTACAAAGCTGCTTTGGAACGGATGAAAGACGTCGAAAAATCGAGTGAAAGCGCGTTTGAAGAGCTTTATGAAGTCTTTAAACGCTATCGTAAATAGAGATTCAGGTAAGGTGAATCGATTACGCTTGTAATCTCTCTGTGACACAGGAGTTTTATACTCTTTGTTATGGAACCATTACACCCTATTTATCATCACTTTCTCGAAATTTTAGATGTGGCTTTTCAGCCGATTGTAGACATTCATTCCGGAACACTTTTCGGAGTTGAGGCTTTGTTGCGCGGGACGGATGTCCTCGGTTATGACTCTATTGCGTCATTTTTTGATCGATTGTACGAAGAAAATATTCTTTATACGTTCGATTTGCGTCTTCGTGAGAAGGTAATTGAAAAATTCTCATTGATCGAAGGATACGAGAATATCAAGCTTTTTTACAATATCGATAACCGTGTTTTGGAAATGACCAATTTTTCCAAAGGAAATACGGTCCATATCCTTAGACGTTACGGTATCGATACCAAAGCTATGGTATTTGAAGTTTCCGAACACAATGAGATTATCGACACGGAACATTTCACCAAACTTATGCTTCATTATCGTGATGAAGGGTTTTGCATCGCGATTGACGATTTCGGAATAGGGCACTCAGGTTACAAGCTGCTCTATCACTGCGCGCCGGATATTATTAAAATCGACCGTTTTTTCTTGACTTCAATCGATAAAGAGCCGAAAAAAAAGCTGTTGGCACGCAATATGGTTCAGCTCGCAACGTTGATGGGATGCCGAGTAATCGCCGAAGGGGTGGAGACTGAACGGGAACTGTTGGTATGCAAAGAGATCGGATGTCAGATGGTACAGGGGTATTTTATCCAGCGCCCAACACTCGATTGCACCCAAATAATCCAAAAATATTCCCAAGTATCCAGTAGTTTTGTTCAGAACAAACGCTCAAAAAGCGACGAAAATATAATCTTAAAACGGCTCGAATTACTACAACCGATTATGATCGAAGACAGTATGGAGACCTTGCTGAATTTGCTCAACGAAAATAAAGAGATGTTTTTGGTTCCGGTTGTCGATTCGTCAATGCATCCGATAGGTATTATTCATGAACATCAGTTAAAATCAATCGCCTGTTCCCCATACGGACGATCGCTGACCCAAAACCGTTCATCAAACCTTTCGGCACTGGAGACCTATATCGAGCCGATCCCCGTCGTAGATTTGACGATGCCTTTGGAGACGATGATTGAGCTTTTTTCACTATCCCATAACGCTCCGGGAGTTTTGGTGATGGAGTCTGCACGTTACATAGGCTATCTCAGTGCGCGGGAGATGATCGAAGTGGTACATGAACGCAATCTTATTCGCGCACGCGATGAAAATCCTTTGACACGATTACCGGGGAACTTTAGAATCAATGAATACACCGCTTCCATCATCGAAAGCGGAGCTGAAGCGGTATTGGCCTATTTCGATTTTGACCATTTTAAACCGTATAACGATTATTATGGATTTCGCAACGGAGATCGGGTCATTTTGCTGTTTACCGATTTAATGCATAAAGTCCTTTCGCAGGAGTATTTCAAAGGGCACATCGGCGGTGATGATTTTTTTGTCGGTGCGACATTAAAGAATGAACAGACCTTTGAACGTGTATGCAGTGAAATTGAGAAACTCATCTTGACCTTCAGTGACGAAGTGAGGGAATTTTACGAGTCCAAAGACCGGGAACGCGGATGTATTGTCGCCGAAGACCGTGAGGGGAAAATGCGTGAGTTTAAACTGCTCGGGGTGAGCTCTGTCGTAGTGAGGATGGGGAGCAGATCAGACATTACTTCTTCCGAACATCTTCAACGGACGTTTGCAATGGAAAAGAAAACAGCGAAAAAATCACCCAATCATATGAGTATCATCGGGTATTGAGTCAATAGCTTTGGTATAATGCTTCATTATTATTTCTGCGGAGCATACAGTGGAACAAAAAGAACCCATGACCAAATACGGGTTTCAGCGATTAAGTGATGAGCTGAATACCCTTAAAAATGTCGATTTACCGGCAGTCAATGTTGAAATCGACCGTGCCAAAGAGTACGGAGATTTAAAAGAGAATTCGGAATACCATGCCGCACGTGAAAAACAGGCATTTATCGGTACCCGTATCGCAGAACTGGGAGAAGTCATCTCCCGTGCACAGATTGTTGATCCAAGTGAGCTCGAACATGCACGCGTAAGTTTCGGTTCTACCGTTGTATTGAACGAT
Organism: Sulfuricurvum sp.; assembly: GCF_028712165.1. GTDB lineage: Bacteria > Campylobacterota > Campylobacteria > Campylobacterales > Sulfurimonadaceae > Sulfuricurvum. Next base: position 46,275 of record NZ_JAQTQR010000003.1, read on the forward strand.
TTGGACAAAGACGAAGAGGTGACCTATACGATTGTCGGCGGATGTGAGAGCAATCCGGAACGCGGTTTGATATCGTTTAACTCACCGCTTGCAAAACAGCTTTTGGGTCGAGAAGAGGGGGATGATTTTAAAGCCCGTCTTCCGGGCGGTGAAAAATCATTCGAAGTAGTAGAGGTAAAATATCAGGAGATCGTGTTTGAAAGCCATTAATGTCGGAATCATCGGAGTCAGCGGCTATACGGGATTAGAACTCGTAAAAATGCTTCTTAACCATCCGATTTTTACATTGACATATTGTGCCAATACGGAGGGTGAAACCACTATCGGTGTCTTGCACCCCTCTTTGGCAGGTGTGTGCGATTTGTCGGTGGATAAGGTCGATTTGGAGTCAGCGGCAGCATCGTGCGAGCTGATTTTTTTAGCCCTTCCACATAAAACAGCGATGCAGACGGCCAAAGGGCTGTTGGAACGCGGTGTTAAAGTCGTCGATCTTTCCGCAGATTACCGTCTCTCACAGGAAAATTACGAAGCATTTTATTGTGAACACGAAGACACGGAGAACCTTTCACATGCGGTCTACTCGATTCCCGAACTCCACGGAGATCGTGCAGCAGGGGCACAGCTTATCGCGAACCCGGGTTGTCATGTGACGGCGGCGTTGATGGCACTGGCACCGTTTTTAGATCAGATTGATCTCAATTCTCCTATTTTTATTGACTCAAAAACCGGGGTGTCGGGTGCCGGTAAATCCCCTTCATCAGGGACGCATTACGTGAGTGTCAATGATAATATTAACTGCTACAACATTATCAAGCACCGTCATGCGGTTGAGATTGAACAACATGCGGGTGATTTATGCGGTAATGGAGTCCATGTTACCTTTGTCCCTTCGCTCGTTCCAATGACACGCGGGATGCTGGCATGTGTGTATGCGACCTTGAAAACCGAGTGCGATCCACTTGTGATGATGGAGATGTTTTATGCCGACAAACCGTTTGTCCGTGTTCGTAATACTCCGCCGCACACTAAAATGACTTCGGGAACCAATTTCGCCGATGTGTATGCGGCGCGTCACGGCAATGCGCTTGTTGCAATGTGTGCGATTGACAATCTGATGCGCGGAGCCAGTTCACAGGCTCTTGTCAATGCTAATCTTATGATGGGACTGGATGAAACGCTCGGGATTCCTAAAATTGCGTATGTCCCCTAAACCACTCCTCTGCGGGGCGATTTTAATCGCCGATGCCCATTGCGCTCCTTGGCGCACTCCTTTTATTGATTTTCTTCATGCGCTTGATTTGGGTGAGATCACAACACCGCAATTGATTTTGATGGGCGATGTATTTGATATGCTTTACGGTCCCATACCGCGAACGTATAGCTATAACACGGAAGGGCTTGATCTGCTGAACCGTTTGAGTAAACGAATCGAAATTTTCTATTTGGAAGGGAATCACGATTTTTTGCTTGCGGATTTGTTGCCTCATGTAAACGTTATTTCTCGCGAACATCAACCTTTGGTTATGACGTATGAAGGTAAAAATATTGCCCTTTCACACGGAGACAGCAACATGGGATGGGGGTATGAGCTTTATACCGCACTGATCCGAAGCCCTTTGGTTTTAGGACTCCTTCGAACGATAGATAATATGAAAAACGGCTTTATCGTGGCATGGTTGGAAGAGCAGATGAAGCGAAAAAGCCATTGCCGAAGTATTGAGAATTTTAAAAATCTGATTGAAAGACGCTTAGGGACATTGAATCTTGAATCGATCGATGTCTTGATTGAGGGGCATTTCCATCAAAATCAGACGTTCGAAATCAATGGTCTGCATTACATTAATCTCGCTGCTTTTGCTTGCAATGAAAGATACTTTAGTGTACAATCAACCCAAAATCAGCCGTTATTACACGAAGCAGTTTTTCGTAAGGAGCCCCTATGAAGGGACAAGGTGATGTTTTAAAAGTCGGCACAAACGAGATGGAGTTGGTCGATTTTCGTATATTCAAACGCGAAGGCGATGAGATATATGAAGGGATATATGGGGTGAATGTCGCAAAGGTACGCGAAATCATTCGATTCCCGAAATTGACGGAGCTTCCGGGAACCCCCGATTTTATCGAAGGGATTTTCGATTTGCGCGGTGTGGTCATCCCTGTGGTCAATTTGGCAAAATGGATGGGGGTGGATGCACCTGAAGAGATGGTTCGAGAATCGCGGGTAATTATTACCGAATTCAATAACATCCTCATCGGTTTTGTTGTTCACGAAGCAAAACGGATACGCCGCATTAACTGGAAAGATATTGAACCGGCCTCTTTTATGTCCTCTTCAGGGGGCTTGGACGGTTCTAAAATTACGGGAGTTACCCGTATCGAAGATGATGGTGTTTTACTGATTTTAGATTTGGAAGGTGTTGTTCAAGAGCTCGGACTCTATCAACCTTCCAGCGGCAAACTCGAAGATGGAAAACATCGCTTTAGCGGTCATGTTTTATTGCTTGATGACAGTTCTACGGCGAGACGGATTATCAAAGAGGCGTTGGAGCAGATGGGCTTTGACGTTATTGAAGCGACGGATGGACAGCAGGGACTTAAAATTCTGGAGGATTTGTATCGGGCTTACGGCAACGATCTCTCTTCTAAACTTCGTCTCATTGCTTCGGATATTGAGATGCCGTTGATGGACGGATTCCATTTTGCCGCCAATGTAAAATCGGATGAGCGATTTAAAATGATCCCTATTGTGTTTAACTCTTCTATCAGTGATCACTTCAGTGAGATACGCGGAAAAGAAGCAGGCGGAGAGGCCTATTTGGTCAAATTTGATTCGAATTTATTTTACGATGAAGTAGCACGTGTTGTACGTGCTCATATTCTTTAGGGGTTGACCAATGGATGAATTTCAAGAGATATTACAAGATTTTTTGGTTGAGTCGTTTGAACTGATTGAACAACTGGATCAGGATCTTGTCGAGTTGGAATCTCGGCCTGATGATTTGGATTTGCTTAACCGTATCTTCCGGGTAGCCCATACGATTAAAGGGGCTAGTTCTTTTTTAAATTTCGATGTGTTGACCCATTTGACCCACCATATGGAAAATTTGCTCAATATGGCACGTCACGGAGACTTGGTGATCGATGCGGATGTCATGGACGTCATCCTCGAGTCGATTGATTTGATGAAAGCGCTTCTTGTCCGTATCCGTGATAAAGGGGAAGATTCGGGATTAGAGATTTCCGGATGTGTTATGCGACTTGATGCCGTGGCAAACGGAACGGCATTAGGTGAGACGGTTCCTCCTCCTGCAGCTGCTCATGCGGCCCCTGTATCTGAACCTGCACCGGCTGTGGCTGCCGCTGCAGCCGAAGAAGAACCCGATTATTCCGGAATGAGCGATGCGGAAGTAGAAGCGGAGATAGAACGCCTCCTGGCAAAACGCCAAGCTGAAGATGCAGCCAAAAGAGCTGCTCATGCAGCCCCAGCAGCTGCCGCACCTGTTGTTGAGGAAGAAGAACCGGATTATTCAGGGATGAGTGAAGCCGAAGTCGAAGCGGAAATTGAACGTCTTATTGCCGTTCGTCAAGCAGAAGATGCGGCAAAACGGGCACAGAAAAAAGAGGAACAGCCAGCTCCCAAGGCTGAAGCGGCGCCTGCTCCGGTACCGGTTACCCCGGCAGCTGCGGCGCCTCAGGCGAAAGCAGAAGTAAAACCGGCACCGGTTGCACGACGAGCTGAAGCGAAAGAGGATGGAGAAGCCCGCGGCGGTTCGACGGTAGAACAGACGATTCGCGTCGATGTCAAACGGCTGGATCATTTGATGAATTTGATCGGAGAATTGGTTTTAGGTAAAAACCGCCTTATTAAAATCAACGATGATGTTGAAGAGCGCTATGAAGGTGAAGCCTTCCTCGAAGAGCTGAACCAAGTCGTATCGATCGTCTCTTTGGTTACGACCGATTTGCAGATTGCGGTTATGAAAACACGGATGTTGCCGATCGGAAAAGTCTTTAACAAATTCCCTCGTATGATTCGTGACCTTTCACGTGAACTGAATAAAAAAATTGAGCTTGAAATCACGGGTGAAGAGACAGAGCTTGATAAATCGATTGTGGAAGAGATCGGGGATCCGCTCGTTCATATTATCCGCAACTCGTGCGACCACGGGATTGAAACGCCGGAAGTTCGTCTTGCTGCAGGTAAGGAAGAGACAGGAACGATCCATCTCAAAGCGTATCATGAGGGGAACCATATCGTTATTCAGATTGTCGATGACGGTAAGGGGCTCGATGCGGATATGCTCAAATCCAAATCAATCGAAAAAGGGGTTATTACCGAGAAAGAGGCCGACGGTATGTCTGAAAAAGAGGCATTCGGTCTTATTTTCCGTCCGGGATTCTCCACGGCTTCACAGGTTACGAGTGTCTCCGGACGCGGTGTCGGAATGGACGTTGTAAAAACCAATATCGAAAAGCTCAATGGTATGATCGACATTGACTCCGAAGTGGGTCAGGGGACGTCGATGAAACTCAAAATTCCTCTCACCCTTGCAATCATCCAAGCACTATTGGTCGGAGTTCAGGAAGAGTATTATGCGATCCCTCTTGCGTCGGTTCTTGAAACGGTACGTATCAGCAAAGATGAGATTTACACCGTTGAGAGCCGTTCCGTTATGCGTTTGCGTGATGAGGTTCTTTCGTTGGTTCATATCGGAGATATCTTTGAAGTTGAACGGGTCTTTGACAACAGTGAACACGCCTATGTCGTTGTTCTCGGACTTGCCGAGAGTAAAATCGGTCTCATCGTCGATTCATTGGTCGGACAGGAAGAGATCGTTATCAAATCCCTCGGTGAATACCTCAAAGGGATCGAAGGAATTGCCGGAGCGACCATTCGCGGTGACGGCGGCGTAACCTTGATCGTTGATGTTGCAGCATTGATGCAAATGGCAAAATCGGTCAAATCTACTGTCGGCCAAGAGAGTTCGGAAGCAAAAGGACGGGGCGGAGTTAAAAATTCAGCCAGCGATTATTGCGTTATGATCGTGGATGATTCCAAAACCGACCGTACGATTATGCGTAAATCGTTAGAACCTATGGGGATTACTCTTGTTGAAGCCACGGACGGGGTTGAGGCTCTGAATGTACTGAAACAAGGCGATCACATCTTTGACGCCATGCTGATTGACATTGAGATGCCGCGTATGGATGGCTATACCCTGGCCGCTGAGATCAAAAAATACAACAAGTACAAAAATCTTCCGCTCATTGCCGTCACTTCCCGAACCGGAAAAGCCGATCGGATGCGTGGGGTAGAATCGGGAATGATCGAGTATATCACGAAACCGTATTCACCGGAATATCTGATGAATGTCGTCAAACGCAATATCAAGTTTAACGAGGGACTATAATTATGAGTGAAAAACTTCAACAAATCATCAATAAACAGCATAAAGCCCTCTCCGGAGACGATACGAAAATCGATGAAGTCATTCAGCTGGTCGGTTTCATCGTCGGTGATGAAGAATTTTCGGTACCCATTTTGAGTATTCAGGAGATCATCAAGCCGATTTCCTGGACACGTGTTCCGCAAACACCCGCCTATATTTTAGGAGTTTTCAATCTTCGCGGTTCCGTTATTCCGTTGATTGATTTACGTTCCCGTTTTGGTTTGGAGACGATGAAGCATACGGAAGAGACCCGCTTTATCGTTATGAAAAACGGTGATGATGTCGCCGGGTTTGTCATTGATCGTCTCACTGAAGCGATACGATTACCGAAACGTGACGTCGGTCCTGCACCGGATACGATTTCCGAAGAAGAGAGTATGATTGACGGTGTCGGCAAACAAGCCGACCGGATTATTACGATCCTTAAAGTTGGAAAACTTTTAGAACGGAATTTTTAGTTTCTTAAAACGCTAATCGGAACTCGTCCCGATTAGCTACGTTAACACTGGGCTCTCTTCAGCAGAGTGCTCAAAATCACTTGTGATTTTTATATATCAACTTAAAATTATGGCACAATATCGCCATGAATGAAACACACTTTTTAAACCGCCGCCAAAAACTTCTGGATATGATGGAAGAAGGGGTGGCGATCATCACCTCTGCCCCTACCCAAATCCGTTCCAACGATACCGAATACTCATACCGCCAAAGCAGTGATTTTTATTATCTCTGCGGGTTTAATGAAGATAACTCTGTTCTTGTAATGATCAAAACTCCCGAATCGACGAAAACGATCCTCTTTGTGGAAGCATACAATGCCGAACATGCACTATGGAACGGCGCACGTTTGGGTGTGGATGGTGCACGCGAGTGTTTCAAAGTGGACGAAGTACATGATGTTGCTGAATATGCGGAATTGATCAAAGAGCTTTTGCGTGAGCATATCAATCTCTATATTGATCTCTACAGCGATTCTGCCAGACTTGATGAAGCGAAAAAAGCCGCACAATCACTTCATTCGACACGGGGCATTAAACGTCATATCCGCGCCATCCGTGATGTTACCTTTTTGATCCGCACGTTACGCCTTATTAAATCCGATGATGAGTTAGAGATGATTCGGCATGCTGTCTTGATCACTGCGGAAGCACATCATACCGCAATGCGCGAATGCCGTGCGGGAATGATGGAGTATCAGCTACAGGCCGACATGAGTTATGTCTTTTTAAACAGCGGTGCGATGAATGAAGCCTACGGGGCGATTGTAGCCGGTGGTAATAATGCCAATACACTCCATTACGTCGATAACCGCGATACATTGCGAGACGGTGATTTGGTACTGATCGATGCGGCGTGCGAGTGGGAACTCTATGCCAGCGATATCACCCGCACATTTCCGGTTAACGGCAGATTCAGCGATGCGCAGCGTGAAGTATACGAAAAGGTCCTCGATGTTCAGCTCCGCGTGATCGAAGCGATCAAACCGGGTGTAAAACGCGACTGGCTTCAAAAATACAGCGAAGAACTTCTCTGTGATGCATTAATAGAACTGGGCATTTTAAGCGGTGAACGTGATGCCCTGATAGAAGCGAAAGAACACAAAAAATACGCTCCGCACGGGATAGGACACTGGATGGGACTGGATGTCCACGATCCGTGTCCTTATGTGGACGAAGAAGGGGAAAGTTTGGTATTCGTTCCGGGGATGGTGATGACGATTGAGCCGGGGATCTATATCCGAAGTGACGATGAATCGGTTGATGAAAAATATCGAGGAATCGGTATTCGTATCGAGGACAATATTCTCGTCACGGAAAGCGGATATGAGAACCTTTCCTCGATGATTGCAAAAACAGTCGAGGAGATTGAAAAGCGTTGTATTATGATATAATATTTGTATCAAATGATATAATATCTATATCATAAAAGGGGATGCTAGATGCTCGAAGTACTTTTCGGAACTAAAAATCGTGAATTAGTCTTGCAATACATTCTCGTATTCGAAGAGGGATATGCGAGAGAAATCGCCCGTTTTTTTGACGTTACTCTCCCCTCTATCCAAAATCAGCTCGAAAAGCTCGAACAAGGGGGCGTACTGCTTAGTAAAATGTCGGGTAGAACACGACGCTATTTTATCAATCCCCGATATGCTTTTTTAAACGAACTTACAGCTTTATTGGAAAAAGCGAGAGAGTATTACGATCCAAAAACCAAAGAGCTGTTAACTCTACAACGCAAACGCCCGCGCAGACCTGAGAAACCGTTATGAAACCTATCAAAGAGATGAGCATGATGGAACTCGGCGGGTTTTTATGCGACAGGCTCAAAGCTAACGATATCCCTGTCGTCCTTTCAGGTGGTTCGTGTGTTGAAATATACAGTCGAGGGGAATATACCTCGTACGATATAGATCTCATCAATCAATACAATACTCAATTCAAAAAGATTAAAAAAGTGATGGATGAGTTGGGATTTAGAGAGAAAGATCGCTATTTTATCCACGAAGATACACACTTGTTTGTCGAATTTCCATCCGGTCCGTTGGGTGTCGGAGATGCTCCGGTGACTGAGATCGCGGAAATCGATACCGAAGCAGGAGTGCTTCGGCTGTTAACGCCGACTGACTGTATCAAAGACCGCTTGGCGGCGTACTATCACTGGAAAGATGAGCAGAGTCTCCATCAAGCAGTCTGGGTTGCTCAACAGAATCCTTTTGATCTTAAAAATATTGAAACATGGTCGAAAAAAGAGAGAGCAGAAGATAAATTTAAAAATTTTGTACAAATGCTAAATGAGTCTAAAGACAATAGTTGAATACGAAGGGAAACTATAAAATTTATTTCCCTTTTCTATAATAGATTTGTAAAATTCCCACTTACACATTAATTGTAGCTATAACTCCATCCGCTAAGCCCATCTTTCGCCTCTTTAAATCCTTCTGAATCTCCTAGAAAATCGATTATATGCAACAGAGTCCACGGAATCGTGTTGGCTTCGGCGTCATCGATGATATGTTTGGGCATTGGGGTTTCTTGGGTTGTCATGGCAAATGCGATACGCTCTCGGTTGCTTAGAACATGGCTGGTTGCGGTAATTCCAAGCTCGCGACAGAATTTTTCCAAGATGAGAGGTTTTACCTCTTCTGGGATCACATCGGCAGTGTTGAGGATAATGGTGAAATGGATCGGGAGCTCATCCACCATCATCGATGGGGATGCCATCAATATGTACTCGACATTTTCGAGCAGTTTAGTGATCTCTCCTGATGAGAGATAGCTGTTGATTTTGAGGGCTTTCATCTCTTGCATTAACATTTTCCTTCTAATATTTTAGTGAGCAGGGATGTCATCCCGATATGGAGATTGTAGTTTGTGATCGGGAAATCGACCCATTCATCGGAGAGATTGACACTGTAACCGCTGAGGTATTTTCCCAAAATCTCCAAATCGACGGGCTGATAGGAATCAGAATCGATTTTAGTCCGAAGAAGTTTACCTGCATCGTTGCTTTTTGCGAGAGTAAAAGCGAGGGTTTTAAGACTTAACAGATCGCACCAGCGGATAAAGAGTACGGGAGTCAGCTCCGTATGCGGATTTCCCTCAGGATCAAACAACAGATTCTGCTCTCGAAGAGGAATTAGCACACTTAAAACAGCCTCACAAAACGGCAGACTCTTTTGTCGCCAAAAAGGGGCTTCATCGCTACGAGCGAGTGCTGAGGAGACGGCACCAAGGATAGCAGCGGATTCACCCGATTTAAGCAGGGTATCTAGAGTGTGTAGAATCATTTACCTCTCCTTTTTTGGGTGTAACTTTAACCTTTTTTGTATAATACCCGTATTAACAAAAGGAGATGTCTATATGGATAAAGGATGGATAACGAATGCCGTTGCTGTTACAGTGATCGGGGCATCGTATATGGCTGAAGGCTCTGCTGCAACAGCATTGCGCAGTGCCGGACTGTTTGCCCTCTCCGGAGCAGTGACGAATCAACTCGCGATACATATGTTATTTGAGAAAGTTCCGTTTCTCTATGGCTCGGGAATTATTTTGGATCGTTTCGAATCGATCCGTATAGCCCTAAAAACACTCATCATGGAGCAGTTCTTTACCCCAGAGAAAATTGAATCGTTTGTAAAATCACAGGAACGTACCATCGATTTGACTCCGATTATCGAACAAACCGATTTTACTCCGGCGTACAATGCATTGGTACGGAGTGTCATGGATTCATCTTTAGGTGGTATGATAGGGATGTTCGGAGGTGAAGCGATGATCGCAAAACTCAAAGAGCCGTTTTTAGAAAAGATCAAGACCTCTACGATCGAGATTTCGCAAAGCGAGTCGTTTATAAATGCACTAAATGAGCATTTGCATCAGGGCAGCGGTCATTTGACGGATACGATCGGTGAGATCGTTGAGTTACGATTGGCTGAATTAACCCCTGGGATGGTTAAAGAGATGCTCCATGCCCTGATGAAAGAGCATTTAGGGTGGCTTGTCGTATGGGGAGGAGTCTTTGGAGGAGTGATTGGCATAGCGTCATCTTTACTACTCTAAAAGATTTTACTAAAAAGACTTGACAACAAGTGACTCAAAGTACTATAATTCTTGTAACTCAATTAGGAGAATTTTATGGCAAACAATATTTTTGAAAATCTTACTCATCAAATGACCGAGATGATCGAATCCTCGATCTCTCTGGCTTTACACAATAAAAACAGCGAAGTAGAACCGATCCATTTTTTATGGGCATTGTTGGCTAACAGCAATTCGCCGCTCAATCAAATGCTCAACAAAATGAGCATCGATAAAACGGCAATCGAGCTCGATGTTAAAAGTACGGCATCCAAACTCCCGAGTGCTTCTCACGTTACCAAAGAGAGCATTCGTTTATCACGTAACTTTGCCCATTCGCTCGAAGTGAGCAGCGGAGAGATGGCAAAAAACGGTGACAGCTTTTTGGCGATTGACACCTATATTATTGCGAATCTTCAAAATGATCCGTTTAAAGCAATTTTAGGTAAATATGTCGATTTACGCGAATTGGCTAAAACGTTCGAAGCGTCTCGCGCAGGACAAAAGATCGAAAGTCAAACAGCAGATGAAAATCTCGAATCTCTTGCTAAATACGGGATTGATTTGACAAAAGAAGCGGCAGAAGGGAAACTTTCCCCTGTTATCGGACGGGATGAAGAGATCGGTCGTATGATGCAGATTTTGATCCGTAAAACGAAAAACAATCCGATTCTCCTCGGAGAACCCGGAGTCGGTAAAACGGCACTTGTAGAAGGATTGGCACAGCGTATCTATAATAAAGAGGTACCTCTCAGCCTCCAAAACAAGCGGGTAATTACCCTGGATATGAGCGCATTGATCGCCGGGGCAAAATACCGTGGAGAATTCGAGGATCGTCTCAAAGCGGTAATCGATGAGGTAAAAAAATCGGCGAATATTATCCTCTTTATCGATGAGATTCATACCATTGTCGGTGCAGGAGCATCAGAGGGGTCGATGGATGCCGCCAACATCCTCAAACCGGCCTTGGCTCGGGGTGAATTGCACACAATCGGAGCAACAACCCTCAAAGAGTATCGCAAATATTTTGAAAAAGATGCCGCGTTGCAACGACGTTTTCAGCCGGTTAATGTCGATGAACCAAGCGTAAATCAGACATTGCAGATTTTACGCGGACTTAAAGAGCGTTTGGAAGCGCATCACAGTATCAATATCGCCGATTCGGCATTGGTAGCGGCAGCAAAACTTTCCGACCGTTATATTAATGATCGATTTTTACCGGACAAAGCGATCGATTTGATTGACGAAGCTGCAGCAGAATTACGTATGCAAATTGAATCAGAGCCGAATGCATTGGCGAGTGTAAAGCGTACATTAACCAATTTAGAGGTCGAAAAAGAGGCTCTTAAAATGGAAGAATCGGTGTCAAATACCAAACGCCTCGAAGAGATTGAGCGTGAGCTTGCCGATGCGGGTGAAGAGCGACGCAGTCTGGAATCACAGTTCGCCCATGAAAAAGAGGTGTTCGAGCGGGTCGCTAAAATAAAAGCTGAAATCGAATCCAAACGCCGTGAAGCCGAGAGTGCAAAACAAGCGGCTGATTTTAATAAAGCTGCCGAGATCGAATACGGGCAAATTCCTAAACTCTTCGAGGAAGAGAAAGCCCTCCAAGAGAAATGGAAAGAGATGGTCGCCGGGGGGACATTGCTCAAAAACAGTGTCGATGAAGCTTCTATTGCCGGAATCGTGAGCCGCTGGACAAAAATTCCGGTCAACAAAATGCTCCAAAGCGAAAAAGAGAAAATCCTTCATATCGAAGATGAACTCAACCATGATGTTGTCGGTCAAGAAAAAGCGACTCATGCGGTAGCGCGAGCGATCAAGCGCAATAAAGCAGGACTCTCTGATAAAAGCCGTCCTATCGGATCGTTCCTGTTCCTCGGACCTACAGGGGTTGGTAAAACGCAGACGGCGAAAACGTTGGCAAAATTCCTCTTCGACAGCAGTGAATCGATGATCCGTATCGATATGTCGGAGTATATGGAGAAACATGCGGTGTCACGTCTCGTCGGAGCACCTCCAGGGTACGTCGGATTTGATGAAGGGGGACAGCTTACCGAAGCGGTACGCCGTAAACCGTACAGCGTTATTTTGTTCGATGAGGTAGAAAAAGCCCATCCCGATGTTTTCAACGTACTCCTTCAGGTGCTCGATGACGGACGTCTGACCGATAACAAAGGGGTAGTGGTTGATTTTACCAATACGATCATTATCTTGACCTCTAATATCGCCAGTGACAAGATCATGGCGCATCACGGTGACCCACACTTAGAAGAGATGGTCCTAGGCGAGCTTAAACAACATTTCAAACCGGAGTTCTTAAACCGTTTGGATGATGTAGTGGTCTTTAATCCTTTGGGAGAAGCACAAATTCTCAGTATTGTTGATCTGTTCTTTAAAGATATTGCGGCAAAAGTAGAAGAGAGAAATATTACTCTTACACTCACCGATGCGGCAAAACGCTATGTTGCAGCTGCAGGATTCGATCCGGTATACGGTGCTCGACCGTTGAAACGGGCATTGTATGAGATAGTCGAAGACCGGCTTGCCGATTTGATCCTCGGCGGAGAGGTAGAAGAGGGCTCATTCGTTACATTTGATGCGGTAGGGGACGAGATTAACGTTACTGTGGCATAATCGCATTTATGAAAACGATTGCGCTTCTCTTTATACTATTGTTACCGCTTTGGGGATGTACAGGAGATTGTATGACCTGTCATCCTGCATTGCTTAAAAATATCGATACCGACAAACGGCACAAACCGATGACGACGTGTATCAAATGCCACAGTGCCGATCCCGCTAAAATGGGTGATTGCGGAAGCGATTGTTTTGCCTGTCATCCGATTGCAAAAATTGAGGGAGCGAGGGTAGCGGAGCATGCGGTGATACGCGAATGCCGTGATTGTCATATGAAACTTAAACCCTCGGTAAAGATTGATTTGGAACCTAAAGGGCAATCGAATCAGCCTATGCTCAGGGATTTTTTGAAGCCCTAAGCGTAGATAGTTTTCATCGTTTTATCAAACCCGTCAATAATTTTTTGAAGAAGCTTTTGGGCTTCATTGATCATTTTTTCATCTGATTTGACATTTTTTAAACTGTGATCAAAGAGGTCAACGACCCCTTTTTTAGCATAGTTTTTCGTATTTTGATCACTGTTATTTAGATTTCCGATGAGTTTGGTAACATCGGATGCGATTTTATTGATCGGTGAGGTTTGGTTCTGATCTTCGAGTTCTTTCATGAATTTATCGATATACGGCTGTGCTTTTTTCATAAAAGCGTTGATCTCTTTTTGATCCTGAGCCGTAATACCGTTGCTATCGATATTAAATGAAAACGCCTGCATAGATGAAAACGAGAATGATTGTTCTTTAGAACTGTCCGAGGTTTTTTCACTCAAAGAGAGCGACTGCGTATTTTGAAAATTTAGAGAGAGGGTATCACCTGAACTTGTTTTCATTTGAATGCTGAGTTCATGGGAACGATATGCATCAAGAGAAGTGGCTGTTGTCATGATCTTACCTTATAGTGAGTATTGAATCTTTGTGACAATATCGGCCATATCTCAGATTGTTTTAACAAGCTTTTACGAAGCTTAACCGACCTTTAAGTAAAAATTGTCTATTATTGCGTGCTAAAAATTTCTAAAGGGAATGGCTTATGAAAAGAACATACCAACCGCATAATACGCCACGTAAACGTACCCACGGATTCCGTGCACGTATGGCGACAAAAAACGGCCGTCGAGTATTGAACGCTCGTCGTGCTAAGGGTAGAAAACGATTGGCTGTCTAAATAGCTTTTCGATGCTAAAACTCCATAGTGAGTTTCAGCGTGTTTATCAGCGTGGGAAGAATGCGCACAGCACTTCGATCGCGTTGTTTTATCTCCCTTTAACGGGAGAAAAAAGAGTTGGATTTACGGCCAGTAAAAAAGTCGGTAATGCAGTAGTGAGAAATCGGTGTAAAAGACGCTTACGGGCTCTTTTTGACGAGTTTTCACCCAATGCGCAAGACGGATGGTACGTTTTTGTCGCCAAGAGAGGGTTATTTGACAACCCTTTTGATACGGTGCGACGCGACTGCAAATATGTTTTAAAACGGACGGGTGGCATGAGCGGAACAGGTGATGATAAGAATCTTCTTTCTTAAGCTCCTTTGGCTCTATCGGCACTCTTTCTCATTGGTGACA
>NZ_JAQTQR010000118.1 GCF_028712165.1 Sulfuricurvum sp.
AGGAGTTCTATTTTATCTATATGAATAAAACGTTGATCGGTTATTTGGGTTTTACCAAGGGGTATTATCTTTTTGCCTATAGTAATGCATACGTTCAAGACGATTTTAGTGAGCCCCTTTCGACGACTCTTCCTTTAGATACGAAGATATATCGATCAGCATCACTGTTTCCGGCGATTGAAGCCCTTTTACCTGAAGGGGTGGATAAAGAGATTTTAGAGAGAAAGAGCAAGACACCTACAGAATTTTATCTTTTTGAGTATCTCAACACCGATACCGCCGATATCATCTTTAGCCGTACCACGATGACATTTCCAGGGAGGAGGGCAGGGTATTTCTCTTACTTGTTAGCTAAAGAGGAAATATTAAAAGAGTATATCCCCTTTCCAAACATACTCCCATATAGAGTTGACTTGGAAGAAGAGATGCTTTTTCCCAAAAGTGATTTAAACGAACAGCAAATCGAAAAGATCAAAGTGATGTCGTTATCAGGATATCAGCATAAACTCAAAGTGAGCATCGATCATAAGAAAAAGATCATTTCTCAAAACCAAGACGGCGAGATTGCTTCGTATTTTATGAAACCCTACAATAAATACAAAGCTGATCCTTCCAACGGACACTACTTCCCTCATTTGGCGGTGAATGAACATCTGTATATGTCATTTGCTCGTGAGAAGCTCGGATTTGATGTACCGTATACGGCAATCTGTAGAGATAAACCGGAGGGTGAGTTTCACTACATCATCAAATACTTCAACCGCTACAAAGGGTTTCGGTATGCCATGGATGAAGTCTCTTCGATTATGGGATTGGATAGCGATACGAAGTATCAAACGACCGCAGAAAAAATGTTTACAGCCATTGAGACGGTCTTAGTGCAGGAGCAAGAAAAAATTCGGATGTTGGAGTATTTTTTTTACTCCTATGTCATTATGCATGAAGACATGCATACGAAAAATCTCTCCATCATTAATGATCGCGGCAAATATTTTGCTTCGCCGCTTTATGATATTGCCGCTACCGGATTTTATGATAATGCATACGGATATGAGAGCCATCTTCCCGTATGTGGTAAACAAAATAATATCCGACTGGGCGATTTTATGGAATTGGCAAAACGGTTAAATGTGAGAAAGAGTTTGGTCAAAGAGGGATTTAGCAAGATACTTCATCAATACACCTTTGCTTTTCCCGAATACATCGAAAAAGTACGTTCCATAGGATCGTTGCCTTACTATCATAAGAAAATAAGACCCAAAGAGGGTGAAGCTGTAATGGTCGTTTCAAAATGCGTTGAATTTGCAGATGTGCTTGAAAAGAATCATCATGAGCGGGTTCAAAAACTGATCGAGTTGGAGTATTACAAACAGCTTGGACTGAAAGCTTATATAACAACTGCTGGGATCAGTGAAATTGTAGGGATGAAGAACGAAGAGAAAGTGATCGATAAACTAGGGCTTTATGCCGGAGGGATTACTCAAGAATTGTTTAACAACCTTGGGCGACTTGGAATGTATACAGCGATGGATGTGTTGGAAAAAGAGGTGGTTAAATAGTTTTAGACAAAGGATTGTTTAAATGCGCAAACATATCCGCATTAATATTTTAAAACTTCTTTGTTTATTGCTTTAAAATACTGTAAATAGGCTTATTGTAGCAGTAAAATAATCTGCAATAATTATTACACTTTCTGCATAGAAGTAATAGGAGTCATACGTGACTTTTAGCCTTAAATAGATTAGAAGAATTTCTCAAATATGTTGATATGAAACGACAGGGCGCTTATAATCAAACGACGCTAAACCCCTGCTGCTTCCATAAGTTAATCCCACCTTTAAGATTGAGGGGCTTAAATCCGTTTTTTGCCAAAATGCGTGAGGCACCGACACTTCTGTTGCCGCTTCGACAATAGACGATGATGGTTTTATTTTTTACTTTATTAAGCTTCGAAAGACTTTCCGATAAAACATGTAGAGGGATTAGCGTAGCTCCTTTGATCCGTTCTTGAGAAAATTCATTGTCGGTTCGAACATCTAAAAGAAAAACTTCTTTGCTGTTTTTTAAAAGCTCAGATGCTTCTGAAGGAACAGTCGATTTGAAATTTGCAAGTATCCATCCTTTGGAATAAGCAATAAAGAGAAAAACGATAGAAGATGGAATAACCCAAGTAATGATTTCAGCAGGCATAAAAAGCTCCAATTTTTTTTGCCATTTTATCGCATCATGCTGATAGTCAAGTGTCTAACATAATGCTACATGCATAATATTGGGGATTAATCTACAAAGACGAATGCAGTATTATGAGATATTCGCTTTTGTTGAGAGTATTTAGAGACTTATCCTTCATGTCGAAAAATATTATTTCTTTATTTTCCGTATATCGTTTGATTGCTTTTTATTGGTTAAATCTAAGGCAGGGAATAGTGTATGGAAAACACTTTATTTCCGTTAGAAAGAATCATTTAATCTATCGTGATTAGATAAGAAAGTATCTGGTATTTTTGTGTCATGCCAGTACTTTTTGTATTACCACCGGCGATCCCAATGATTATGTTCGTAACGATCACGATCCCATCGGTCGTCATCATGATCACGATGATGTTCACGGTATTCATGCCGGTCATCACCACGGTTATTCCATCCATAATAGATAACAGGTCTTGGATCAGCGTAGACGACACGCTGCTGAGTATAGACAACCTGCGTAGGTACATACGTAACTTGTTGCGGTGAAGTATAAACAACACGTTGAGCCGGATAGGTATCGGCATACCCATCATTAGAATCGTAACGCTCATTAGATTGATTATTACTTCCGATCATAGTTCCCACAGCTGCACCTGCGATTGTTGCCGCCACTTTGCCATCTCCATGCCCGAATTGATTTCCGATAACTCCACCAATTACTCCTCCAACAATTCCGCCCATGTTGTCTTGTGCGAAGAGTGATGCAGAAGCAGTTAAAGCTATTGCAATAAGAATCTTTTTCATAATGTTTTCCTCGAATATAAATTAGTAAAAGTATAAAGAAGCGTTGTGAAGTTATTGTGAAGCGGATCAATTCAATAAAAGGTGATCCATTCCACAGGTCGTCTATTTTTCCATCAGTGTTTCGTTTACAATGCTACAATAGCGTTTTATAAGGAACCCATCCAATGAATCTAAAGAATGCTTTTTACTCACTCATCTTATTCGCAGGGGTATTGAATGCCGCTCCAACCCAATGCAACGGTATCTATTACGGTAATACCGCCCCCGATATCCTAAATACCAAACTCACACCTAAAACCAAAGAGCTTTGCTACTCCGAATTTGCAGTGATGCACTCAGGACTTTCACGTACCCCATTATGGAGCGCAGAACATCTTTATTGTGCCAAACTAAATATCAAAGTAGGGCGTTCTAACGATTTTCATGCAGAAGATAGATTAAGTGCGGATGATCGTGCGGAACTTTCC
>NZ_JAQTQR010000119.1 GCF_028712165.1 Sulfuricurvum sp.
AGTATAATTCGGAAATTTTTACCCCCTGTACAGTTATCATTTAGGAGTTTTTAGTGTTTGATACGCTAACCGAATCGTTTACATCCGCAATACGCAAAATCCGTTTTCACGACGACGAAAAGGCGTTGACCAAGGCACTTGGCGAGCTTAAAAAAGCGTTGTTGAAAGCCGATGTAAATCACAAAGTCGTTAAAGAACTGATCGATTCGGTTGAGATTCAAACCAAACAAAGCGGTATCGGAAAAGATCAATTCCTGGATGCGCTTCGTAAGTCTTTGTACGCTCTTTTGGATGTAAAAGGGAAATCGGGATTCGTTTACGCTCCGGTATCTCCGACTGTTATTTTGATGACGGGGTTACAAGGTTCGGGTAAAACAACAACGACCGGGAAGCTGGCTAACTGGCTTAAAACCCGTCAGAAAAAACGGGTTTTGGTCGTTGCGGCAGACTTACAGCGTCTTGCAGCGGTTGAGCAGCTTCGCCAAGTGTGTGCGGGTATCGATGTTGAACTTTATGCCGATGACGCAACGAAAAATCCGGTAGAAGTAGTCAAAGCAGCGCTTGAGCACGCTAAAAAAGTCTTGGTTGATGTCGTATTGATCGATACTGCCGGACGTTTGGCGATTGATGATGAACTCATGGGTGAACTCGCTGAAGTCAAAGCGGTTGCCAATCCGCATGAGATTTTCTACGTAGCCGACTCATTAAGCGGTCAAGACGCGGTTCGCACCGCCGCAACGTTTAACGAAAAAATCGGCATTGATGGGGTTATACTCACCAAATATGACGGTGATTCCAAAGGGGGCGTAGCTCTCGGTATCGCTTCTCAAATCCAAGTACCGCTTCGATTTATCGGTGCGGGCGAAAAAATGGAAGATCTCGAAATCTTCTTGCCGGATCGTATTGTCAACCGTCTTATGGGATTGGGTGATATCGAGGGATTGGCGGAGAGAACGGCATCCGTTATCGATGAGAAAAAAGCAAAAGCTCTTACTAAAAAGATCAAAAAAGGTGAGTTTAACTTTAACGACTTTTTAGAACAAATGGAGAGCCTCAAAAAAATGGGGAGCATGAAATCCATTATGGGGATGATCCCGGGTATGGGCGGAATGGCTTCCGCGCTCAAAGATTTCGATCTTGAAAACTCAGGTGAACTTAAACGTATAAAAGCGTTGGTTTCATCGATGACAATGAAAGAACGTGAAGATCCCGAATTGCTTAACAACAGCCGAAAGGCACGTTTGGCAAAAGGGTGCGGCCTGGATATCGTTCAGGTTAACCAAATTTTGAAACAATTTAAAAATGCTTCGAAAATGGCAAAACGCTTTTCCGGTAAATCGGGGATGAAAGACCTTCAAAATATGATGGGTCAAATGCAAGGTTCGCGGATACCGCGTTAATCTTGCTCTGCAGGAATGCTAAGCTATAGACTCATCGGAGTTTACAGCTTAGCATTTGAAGCAGCTTAGACGTTTTTCTTTTACTTTTGTGGGTAAAACACTCTTCTAAGCTTCTTGGTGCAAAAAACATTTAAAGGACACACAATGGCAACAGTCATCCGTTTAACCCGTATGGGTCGTAAAAAACAACCTTTCTACCGTATCGCGGTAACCGATAGTCGCAAACGCCGCGACGGTGGTTGGATCGAATTGATCGGGTACTACAATCCGATGACAGATCCTATCACTACAAAAGTAGATGAAGAGCGTCTAAACTATTGGTTGAGCGTTGGTGCTCAAATGTCAGACCGCGTTAAAAAAATTACCGGTAAATAATGATGGTCGCGGACTTCGTCGCAGGTTTTGCTAAGTTAATAGCGTCTTATCCCGAAGAAATTCGGGTGGAGTCGCATGATGGCGACGAAGTGACCGAAATCGTTTTGTACGCCAATCAGGCGGATGTGGGCAAGCTTATCGGAAAAGAGGGTAAGATGATCGGTGCGATCAAAACCGTCATTTCCGGTTGCAAAGCCAAAGACGGGAAAAGTTACCGTATCAATGTCGAACCGCTTTCGTAATTCACCTTCGCAAGATCTCTTGCATGTTGCTACTTTAGGCCGAGTTGTCGGTTTAAAGGGTGATATGAGACTTAACCTCTCTACCGATTTTCCTGAACAATTTAGTGCTAATGCCTCCTTTCTTCTGGAAAACGGTAAAGAAGTGACTCTTACCTCCTATAATCCCGATCGTGAATTGGTTCATTTAAAAGGGATCGATTCCCCGGAAGCGGCCAAAGCTCTGACCAATGCAAAACTCTTTACCACTTTTGAGGCAACACGCGAGCGTTGTAACCTTAGTGAAGGTGAGTTTTTCTGGTTTGATCTTCTCGGTTCCAGTGTTGTCGAGGGTGAGACGCTTCTAGGAAAAGTACAAGAGATTGAACGTATCGGACCATTGGATTATCTTTTGGTGACAACCGATTCGTCGTTTGTTAGCAAAGGGCTTCCCAACACGTTTTTAATCCCTTACATCGATCGATTTGTATTAAGCACTGATGCAACCTCCAAGGTGATTACTGTAGAGGGCGGATTGGATCTGTTAGAGGCGTCGTAATGCATTTTACGTATGTCACTATATTTTCCAATCTTATCGAGGGATATTTTCAGGATTCTATCCTCAAACGGGGTATAGAATCGGGGAAATTTTCAGTTTCGTATCTCAATCCGAGAGACTATAGCGCTTCACGCCACCATAAAGTAGACGATACGGCTGCTGGTGGCGGAGCCGGTATGGTGATGACTCCTCAACCGTTGTTTGATGCTCTTCAAACATTGGACGATGAGTCCCATATTATTTTTGTTGCTCCGGTAGGAAAACAATTTACCCAAAACGATGCCAAACGTCTTGCTACAAAGTCCCATGTGGTCTTTGTAAGCGGACGGTATGAAGGGATTGATGAACGGGTTGTTGAACGCTTTGGTGATGAAGTGTTCAGCATCGGCGATTATGTCCTCACCGGAGGGGAACTTCCCTCTTTGGTTATGACCGATGCAATCGTCCGAAATATCGAAGGAGTTTTGGGAAACAGCGAGTCTTTAGAATACGAGAGTTTCGAATCGCCACTTCTCGAAGCCCCTTCATTCGGAAAACCCCCTGTTTATGAGAATATGAGTGTTCCATCAGAATACTTAAAGGGAAATCACAGTAAAATTCGTGCACTAAAATCGTCTCTGTCTGAATGCAAAACAAAATACTTCAGACCGGAGCAGCTTCAAAAGCATAAAATAAGGACATCTTATGAAAAATAAGTACATTGCAAGTTTCGAGCAAGCACAAATCGCTAGCAAAAACGTTCCTGAGTTCCGCGCGGGTGACACTCTTCGTTTGGCAGTAACCATTAAAGAAGGTGACAAATCACGCGTTCAAAATTATGAAGGTATCTGTATCTCTAT
>NZ_JAQTQR010000004.1:0-3774 GCF_028712165.1 Sulfuricurvum sp.
TATAATTGATCTATTGTTACTACTTTACCGAAATAATTTCCTTGTCGATAGTTGATTTTCAACGATTGGACAAGATTATCGGTATATTCATCCTCTATCATGGATATCCATGTTTTGGCTCCGCACAAATGCGCACTCAAATTTAGCCCATGGATAATATTTTGATACCCTGCTTCTTTAATATGGCGGGTATAAAGAGGATCAAACCGAACAAGATCCACTTCCAGCTCTTTTAAATACAACAGCGTCGTATGATATCCGCCCAAACGATCCAGTGCGATTTTGTACCCTGCTCTGCGGTAATGACTTATTTGGTGTATGAAGCGCTCTAATTGATGGCAATACTCTTTCTCTTCAAACATCAGTGTTATTTTATTTCGAGCCGATGGAAAGCGCTCGAACAGAGTCATAGCATGCTCAAAAAAATGGGGATTACGCAAGGTAACAGGAGAGATTGTTACAATAAAGTCCCGTTCACGTCCATCACACAAAGCAGCAATTGTTTCCAATACATCGCTTTCAAGCCAACGCAATCTATTGATCCTGTTAAGAACAGGGATATAACGGCTTTGATGGATGAATCTCCCTTGCGAATCAATCAGTTTGACGGTTGTATCATAAATCGGATGTGATTCACAGCATACCGGCCAAAATCCGATCGAAAAACGCTTTTCGTCCAGCGCTTCAATAATCTCATTTTCTAGCTGATTGATCGAATATAATTCCTCTTTTTCACTACTGATACGATCGTTATGGAGTTCATATAAACGGCTTGTCAATAAATCGACATTGTCAGATAAACGTGAATCCAAAATTACAGCTTCTAGCCTGATTTCAATTTCATTATCGACATGATGTTGATATTTACTGAGCAATAACTCGATCAAAGCAATATATTTTTCTTTTTCGCCTGGTAAAAAGAGTAAAAAATCACCCCCTTTATAACGGCAAATAGGAAGTTTTTCTATTTTTTTATCATGAAAAAAATGGTCTAATTTCATTACGGTATTTTGCAAAGCGATATCGCCGTTCTTAACTCCGTAGCGTTCATTAATCGACCATAAATTTTCTAGTGTAATCAATACAAGCGTTTGCGTATTTTTTGTAAGTGCTTTGGAAAATAGACGAAAAAAATACTCCGGGGTAAACGTATGTGTGATTGTATCAGTTATATTTTCCTGAGTACTTTGATATATCAGATAAAAAATAAAATAGACCATCACCCCTAACAATGCGATAGACAATACGATTAAAGAAGCAAAAGTAGTATAAGACTGTGTCAATAAGGCGAAAAGAGTGACTGAACTTAAAAAAAAGATCGGCAACCCCATCCGTAGCGCTAATGCAAAACGGTGTTCCCTCTCTTTTTGTTCAGTATACGTCATAAAAAATTATATATCCAAATGCTTGACGTCTTTGGCGTGCGTTTCGATGTAGTTACGGCGAGGTTCAACATCATCGCCCATAAAGAGATTAAACGAGTCACCGGCAGATTCTGAATCTTCGATCGTTATACGAAGTAATACACGATTTTCCGGTGTCATTGTCGTTTCCCAAAGCTGCTCAGGATTCATTTCCCCCAGACCTTTATAACGTTGGATATATGAACCTTTCTTCGCAAAGTCAGTAATTTGAGTTAAAAGTTCTAACAAATCACCTTTCAAAGGCAAATTCCAGTCTTGGATTTTTTGGAATATATAATTTGCTTCGGCAAAATGCGGTGATGCAAACAGCTCATCATTGATGTGAAGTTCTTCCAATCCTTCTTTAGTTTGTACAAACAGATGCATATCTTCATCGTTAACACTTTTACTGAGGATATTATTCCCTTTCGCAGTCAGGAAAGATTCAACTTTAGTGTACAACTCTTGGAGCGGCAATGCGACTAAATCCGGGTTTTCAATAAAATAACGGATCAATTCTACAAGAGCATAACGACGTTCTAATGCATCGAGAGTACTGCGATAATGATCCACCATTTTAAAGAATGATACGAGATCATTTACACCAACGTTGAGATCTTCTGATTCCAACGCTTCAATACCATTTTCAATTAAGAAAGCGTTCATAACGCGATCATCTTTAAAATAGATCTCTTTTTTCCCTTTTTTGTAGCGGTAAAGAGGCGGTTGTGCCAAATAGAGGTAGCCGTTCTCAACGATTTTCGGAAGATATCGGAAGAAGAAAGTCAACAGTAGCGTTTGAATATGGCTTCCGTCAACGTCGGCATCGGTCATGATGATGATTTTATGATAGCGGAGTTTCTCTTCATTGAATTCTTCACCGATTCCGCATCCGAGCGCTGTGATCATGTTGGTGATCTCTTCGGATTTTAGAATTTTGTCCAAACGGGCTTTTTCAACGTTTAGAATTTTACCTTTGAGCGGCAAAATTGCTTGGAAAACACGGTCACGTCCTTGTTTTGCCGAACCGCCCGCAGAGTCCCCTTCCACCAGATAAAGTTCGCTGATAGCAGGATCTTTACTTTGACAGTCTGCCAATTTACCCGGAAGTGTACCAACAGTCATTGCATCTTTACGACGAGTAAGTTCACGTGCTTTTTTAGCTGCTTCACGACCGCGTGCCGCCATCAACGCTTTTTGAATAATTGCTTTGGCTTGGATCGGATTTTCTTCAAAATATTTGGTCAATTTTTCATAAGTGACTTTTTGAACCAATGGACGAACATAGGTATTTCCGAGTTTCCCTTTTGTTTGACCTTCAAATTGAGGTTCCGGTACACGTACAGAGACAACACAGATAAGACCCTCAGAAACATCTTCACCTGATAAAGGGATATCTTTCTCTTTGGCATTACCGTTTTGTTTGTTGTAGTTTGAAATTACACGGGTTAATCCGGCACGGAAACCGGCTTCGTGGGTACCGCCGTTTGGAGTATTGATGTTATTTACAAACGTAAACATTTTTTCGTCATAACTGTCGTTATACATCACGGCGATATCCATCTCGATATCTTCGATTTTTTCGCTAAAAGCAAACGGAGTTGCAACAACCGTTTTTTTATTCACATCGGTGACGAATTGGCTGATACCGCCTTCGAAGTGATAGGTATTGCTCGCACCGTTACGTTCGTCTTTGAAAACAATCGTAATACGCGGATTCAAATAGGCCAGTTCACGAAAACGTTTTGCCAAATAGTCGTAGTCGAAAATAATCGTTTCGGTAAAAATCGAAGGATCCGGGAAAAATTCGATTGTTGTTCCGCGTTTGCGTGTTGTACCTGTAACGGCTAACGGTTCTTGAGGAATACCGCATTTGAAGTTTTGTTCAAACGATTGACCTTCACGAAAAATGGTCATTTTAAGATCTGAACTGAGGGCATTAACAACCGATACCCCAACCCCGTGCAAACCACCCGAGACTTTATAGGTATCTTTATCAAATTTTCCCCCGGCGTGCAATACGGTTAAAACAACCGTAGCTGCTGAAATACCTTCTGTCGGGTGTAAATCAGTTGGAATACCGCGACCGTTATCGCTGACCATTGCTGTACCGTTTTTAGTCAGAGTTACAGTTATCGTATCACAATGTCCTGCCATTGCTTCGTCGATTGAGTTGTCAACGACTTCATAGATTAGGTGATGAAGTCCACGATGACCGGTATCACCGATATACATACCCGGTCGTTTTCGAACGGCTTCGAGACCTTTTAGGACTTTAATATTACTAGCACCGTAATTTTCCATAGTTGCTCCAGCTTTTAAGCGTGTTTAATGCTTTATTTTACCGAAGAAAAACTAAAAAGAAGGTTTT
>NZ_JAQTQR010000004.1:3874-7001 GCF_028712165.1 Sulfuricurvum sp.
ACTATCGGCATTACGATAGTTTTAAAATTTGCATCTTTGATAACGAATGGCTGATTTGATTCATTTGCCTCGAGGGTAAATTCAGTGCCGTTCACTTGAGATAAAAAATCTAAAATATAACGGCTGTTGATTGCGAGAATAAAAGGTGTCTCAAATCCGTTTTCAATTTCTACAGCCGTTTTAGCTTCGATATTATCATCACTCAAACTTTCAAACAAAATAGCGTCTTGTTGAAAAGTAAGTTTGAGATCATTGGATATGGTCGTTATCTGCTTGATAGCGGTTACTATAGCGCTTTTAGGCAAGACAATAGAGCGTTGAGCTTCACGAGGGATAATTCGGCTGTAATCAGGGAATTTACCGTTAATGAGTTTGGTATAGAAAAGTGAGTCTTCGGATTTAATGATGAGATGGGTGTTATCGTAATAAATTTCAATATTGTCCGCAAAGAGTTTTTGAATTTCAATAATTGCTTTTTTAGGGACGATGATTGAAAGTTCTGCATCATTTTGACTGTCGATGTGAACAAGTGCAAGACGGCGAGTATCAGTAGCTACAAAATTGATTTGATTGCTTTTAATATCGATTAATGCTCCGTTGAGCTCAAATTTAGGATTGTTGGTATCTGCAGCAGGGGTGATTTTTTTGAGTGATTCAATCAAAACATGTGAGTTAATTACAATGTTAGGTTTGCCTTCCGTAGTCGGGAAAGATGGAAACTCTGAACTTTTATACGTTGGAAGTTTAAAGTTGGAGCGTTTTTGTTTGATATGAAGGGTGTCTTTTTCAAGAGAGAGTTCGATCTCTTCATCTTTTAAGATACGAATAATATCGAGTAATTTTTTACCGTTAGCAGTAAGAGAACCCGGTTCTTCTACGGTTACGGAGTTGGTTTGAATGACAAGTCCTATTTCATAATCAGTAGCTTTAGCTGTAAGAGTTCTTCCATCGGTAGAGAGCATGATGTGAGAGGTGATTTGGGATGTATCTTTTTTTTCTAAAAAAGGCTGTAGGTGTAGAAGGATATTTTCCAAAACCGACTTGTCAACGGTAATTTTCATAAAAGACTCCCTTTATTATTATATATCATCAGTTATAGTAGTTAGTAATAAGGGGGTGTGAATGGGTGAAAACACGCCATAAACTCCCATCTCTCCTGCTTTTGCAATGTGATGAACCCATTTGGTTTCATTCACATCTATTCACTTAGTACGAATTATATCTTTTTTAAAACTGCTTTACAAACACAAATTTTATTCGGAAGTAGCCATTGAGACTTTATTTGAGAGCTCTTCGACTTTTACGCGGAAATCTTCATCGTTTTTCATAAGCTCTTGAATTTTTTTCATCGTATGACTGACGGCGGTATGATCTTTCATTCCAAAATATTGAGCAAGCTGCGGCATTGAGTTTGGAGTTAAAGAACGTGCGAGGTAAATAGCGATACGGCGTGCATATACGATGTTGCTGTTTCGGCTTTTGGATCGAATTTCACTTGGCTTGATATTGAGCTCTTTGGCTACGGTATCCATAATGAGATCGGTTGTAATATTGCTTCGTTTTTCAGCCATTTGTTCTTTGAGTACATTTCGGGCAAATTCGATGGTGATGTCAACTCCCATCAACTGTGAATAGGCATTGAGTTTAGAGAGGATACCCTCGATTTCCCGAGTATTGTTTTCGATAATTGTTGCAACGTAGTTAATGACATCACGGTCGAGTTTAACGCGATTGATTTCACATTTTTTCTTGATGATTTCAATTTTGGTTTCGAGTTCAGGCGGTTGGATATCAGCAACGAGACCTGATTCAAAACGGCTTTTGAGCCGCTCTTCGAGTCCGCCGATTTTTTTAGGAGGTTTGTCTGATGTAATGATGATCTGCTTGTTTTCATTCCGAAGGGCATCAAAGGTGTGAAAAAACTCTTCCTGGATTTGGTTTTTATTACTCAAAAACTGGATATCGTCGATCAGGAGTAAATCACATTTGCGGTATTTATCTTTAAAACGGTCCATGGTCCGATTGCTCAGATGACGGGTAAAGTCATTTAGAAATTGCTCTACCGAGGTATAAATGACAGTTTTACCCTGTGCAAGCATTACATTTCCGACCGATTGCATGAGGTGAGTTTTGCCCAAACCGACACCGCCGTATAAAAAGAGGGGATTGTATGCAATTCCCGGTTTTTCACTGACGCTTTTTGCCGCTCCGTAGGCAAATTCGTTTGATCCTCCGACAACAAAGTTTTGAAAGGTATAAGAGGGATTGAGTAAAGATCCGCCGGGACGTTCAGTTGGTACTGGTGTAGAGATGTTTTGTGTCGAAGAGGGAGATACTGATTGTACTAAAATAGAAACCGTCGGTTTGACATTGGTTTTAATTTCAAATAAATGAGCTATTTTGTCAGCAAATTTTGTTCTGACCCAGTTGGCAATAAGAGCATTCGGGGCACGAAATACAGCTAGATTGCTTTTTGATTCGGCTTCATCATACGTCAGTTGTTTGATGTAGCGTTTGTAGTCAATCTCATTGATTTCATTTTTAAGTGCATTTAAAACTTGTATCCCGATTGAATTCATCTTTTCCCTTACCATGTGAATAGTGTTGACGAATAATATCGATATTTGCCTATAATTAGGATCAAATTAGATGTGAATAGAGTATATTCACTGATGTGAATAGGAAAAAGTATGAATATTTTAGGTATCGATCCGGGAACGAGAAATTGCGGATACGCAATCATAGCGATCGAGGGACAAAAATTGCGGCTTATAGAAGCCGGACTCATAAAAATAAAAGCAGAAGAGCTTCAATACCAAATCCCGCAAGTGGCTGAAGCGATTGAACAATTGTTTAGAACGCATACAATCGATGAAGTGGCAATGGAAGATATCTTTTATGCCCATAACCCTAAAACCGTTTTAAAGCTGGCACAGTTTCGTGGAGCGATCACCCTCAAACTTTTACAGGAATTCGGAATGTTTGCAGAATATACACCGTTACAGGTGAAAAAATCGTTGACCGGAAAAGCAAAAGCGGCAAAAGAACAGGTAGCGTTTATGGTAAAACAGATATTAGGGATAACGAAAGAGATAAAACCGCTGGATATAACCGATGCAATGGCAGT
>NZ_JAQTQR010000004.1:7101-58470 GCF_028712165.1 Sulfuricurvum sp.
TCATGCTAAAAGATTTCTTAATCGCTAAAAAAAATCCATTTTTTTTTAAAACTGTGTAATATTCACACTGTGATATCGTTGTGAATAAGTCCTCTCACTTTTGAATCGAAACAAGACAAAAAACTTCCTGATTTAAGAAAATTTTTATCTAAAAATACCCTGAATCAACCTTTATTCAAACTCACTTAAAGTGCCTAAAATAGGGGTTTTGAGCGAATTTATCCCCTTTAAATATTAATTAAGCAACTGTTATAAAAAGTTATTCACATTTGAGAAGATTTTTTTTTCAATTTAAAGCACGTAATCTGCCAGTAATCAAAATGTAATCCCTTTGAAATCCATATTGTTTACTCTTTCAAAAATAAGATACACAAATAAGTGTTTCTGTTAGAAAGGGTATAAACGATGGTTAGTGCAGAATATATTTTACGCAAAGAACATCCGAAAGTATTTCAATATCCTTCACTTGTCAATAAAACGATTGTTGGATTAACGCGGTTACTTCTCCATGAAAAATCGATCAATCGTTTTATGGAACAGCATGAAGAAAAAAGCGGATTGGAATTTATCGATGCCGTTTTGAAATATTTAAATGTTTCATATAAAACGGTTCATCGTCAAATTGAAAATATTCCTACTATGGGTAAAGTAATAATTGTTGCCAATCATCCTTTGGGAGCCTTAGATGCTCTTTGTTTGATTCAGATGGTGTGTTCGGTACGTCAAGACAAAAAAGTAAAGATTGTCGCTAATCGTATGCTAGGAGAAATAACACAGCTCAAAGAGTTCATGATAGGGGTAGATAATTTTAATGATAAACTCTCAAAACATGCTCTGCGTCAAATCGATAATGCTCTGCAAGCGGAAGAAGCGGTAATCTTTTTCCCCTCAGGAGAAGTTTCACGTGCTGGACTATTTGGAGTTAAAGAGGGTTTATGGAAAGGTGGATTTGTAAAATTCTCCAAACGCAATTCTGCCCCGATCCTTCCTATTCATATCAAAGGTAAAAACAGTCCGCTCTTTTATGCCGTCTCATGGATTTATAAACCGTTAGGGGCTCTGTTGCTCAGTCATGAGATATTTGCAGCACGAAATCATGTATTTGATTTTACGATCGGAGAGATGGTAAGTGAAAAAGTAATAGGGGATTTTAACCTGAGTGAAAAACGTCATGCGAGATTGTTCCGTAAACACCTTTTACGCATCGCAAAAGGGAAAAAGGGGATATATCCTACCGAATGCTCTATTGCACATCCTGTATCACGTCAGGAGCTTCGAAGCGAACTTCGTCGTGGAGAGTTATTAGGACATACCAGTGACAACAAAGAAATATATCTTATAGAGCATGA
Organism: Sulfuricurvum sp.; assembly: GCF_028712165.1. Taxonomy (GTDB): domain Bacteria; phylum Campylobacterota; class Campylobacteria; order Campylobacterales; family Sulfurimonadaceae; genus Sulfuricurvum. The sequence continues at coordinate 8,451 of NZ_JAQTQR010000004.1, forward strand.
GAATGCTCCGAATATCATCAATGAAATCGGACGACTTCGTGAATACTCATTTCGCAAAGTCGGAGAAGGGAGCGGTCATGCTCGTGATATCGATGCGTATGACCGTTATTATCATCATTTAGTGCTTTGGGATGATGAAGCTTTGGAAATCGCTGGAGCTTATCGTATCGGCGAATGTGAATGGATTCTCTCGTGGTTGGGTAAAGAGGGATTGTATATGAGCGATTTGTGCGATATGAACGATCAATTCGACTCTGTATTGGAAGATGCGATTGAGCTTGGGCGAAGTTTCGTGCAGCCGAAATATTGGGGAAGCCGTGCATTGGATTATCTCTGGCAAGGGATCGGTGCCTATCTCAGCCATAATCCTCAGGTTAAATATATGATGGGACCGGTGAGTATATCGGGGAGTTTTCCAAAACATGCTAAAGAGGCATTGGTCTATTTCTATACCCTTTATTTCGGGTCAGACAATACAATGGTAAGAGCAAAGTCCCCTTATTTTCTTTCGGATTATGTACGCTCAGAATTTGAAGAATTATTTGATGGGAATAATTACATTGAGGATTTTAAACGTCTTAAAGATTATCTCAAAGCCCTTGACGTCTCTGTCCCTACACTTTATAAACAATACAGTGAATTGTGTGAAGAAGGGGGAGTTCAGTTCATGGATTTTGGTATCGATGCAGATTTTAATAACTGTATTGACGGCTATATTCTCGTTGATATCCGTAAAATAAAAGAGTCAAAACGTCAAAGATATATCAGAGCGGTGGAATAAGTTCCATCGCCTCAAAACACTCCGCTACAAAGTCTTTCTCCGAAACAATATGATAATGCTCTTCTTCGTATGTGAATTCAAGCGAATGGGCGTGAAGCAATAGACGTGTTGAACTCCCAATACGTAGACGCTCTTCTTCTGACAACTCTTTATTTATAAACCGAATGACGTCTTCTTCTGAAGGGCCGTATACCGGATCACCGATGATCGGATGTTTCACGTGGAACAAATGGACCCGAATTTGATGGGTACGACCAGTGAGAGGAGATGCTTCTACGAGGGTCATATCGTGTTCAGGAAAGTACCGTATAGGTTTAATAAGGGTATGGGCAGGTTTGCCTTTTGGATCAACTTTAACGACCATACTGATTAAAAGATTCGGATGATCGATTCTAAATAAGGGTTCTCGTATGTCAAGATCGTGTTCGATATGACCTTTAACCATAGCAAGATAACGCTTCGTAATGGCACGGCTAGAGAATAACTTCTTTAAAACAGTTTCACTTGTTTTATTGCGAGAAACTAAAACCAATCCGCTTGTTTCTTGATCGATACGGTGTGTCGCGTTAGCATGATCACCAAACTGATATTTTATCTCATCATTTAGTGTATAAGGTGAACGTCGGCTGTGTGGATGTACGCTCAAACCGCTGGGTTTGTCAAAAATGGCAAAGTCGTTAGTTACAAACATCGGTTTGAATCCACGCGATAACGCTTCAAAACAGATGAACTCAATATCGCCCTCTATGTATCCGAATTGATCGTCCATAACAATACTGTTTTGCGTTAGTCGACCTCTTGCTATGAGTCGTTGACACTCACTTCGTGACAAACCTAACTCACTCATCAAAAAAGAGATAGCCGTTTGACGTATAGGTGAATGGAGTTTTTTGGTGATAAAAGGCATCGTATTTATTTTGCTTTCATGGCATCAAAACATTGTGTTATGAAGTCTTCTCTGGAAACGATATGATAGGGATTGTCTCCATACCTAAATTCGAGTGAATGGGCATGGAGCAAAAGGCGTGATGCACCCGTGTTTCTAAAGCGTTCTTCTAGAGACATTTCTCTATCTAGAAAACGGACGGCATCATTTATATCTTGATTGTATATAGGATCCCCAACGATCGGATGTTTCACGTGGAACAAATGGACACGTATTTGATGCTGTCGTCCGGTATAGGGTGAGGCTTCGACCAATGTGGTATCCGTCTCAGGAAAATACTGAAGCGGTGTAATAAAAGTACGTGAGGGTTTACCTTCGGGATGGACTCGCACAATCATTCGTACGATAGAACTCTCATCTTCACGACGCAACAGAGGTTCTTGAATATCAAGAGGCTCTCTCAGGTGCCCTTTGACCATAGCGAGATAGCGCTTGGTGATTTCACGGTCTTCAAACATCATTTTCAAAACACGCTCAGAGATTTTATTGCGTGCCGCTAAAACGAGTCCGCTTGTCTCTTGGTCGATACGATGGGCGATGTTAGCATCATGACCGAAGCGGTGTTTGATCTCATCATTGAGACTATAGGGAGTATGGCGATTTTGAGGGTGAACGAGAAGACCGCTGGGTTTGTCATAGACAGCAAATTCTTCAGCAACAAATGTCGGCTCGAGTCCCATCGATACCGGCTCGAAGCAGACAAAATCGAAATCTCCTTCGATAAATCCGGCGTTGTTAGACATGGCAACACCGTTTTGGAAAAGTCTCCCTTTGGAAATAAGACGCTGCGCTTCACTTTGCGCAATTCCTAATTCATGCATCAAAAACAGGAATGCTTTTTGACGAGTTGGAGCATGGAGCTTTTTGATGACAAAGGGCAATTTAATTCCTTTTTAGGGAGGGTTGGATAAACTCTATTTACATAATAAGATGCGCATTTTAGCATAGTAAGGAAGCAGATATGGTAGATCGTTACGCCAGAGAAGAGATGAAATCCAAATGGAGTATTCAGGCAAAATATCAAGCATGGCTCGATGTTGAAAAAGCGGTAGTTGTTGCGTGGAATAAATTGGGTCTTATTCCTGATGAAGATGCAGAGAAAATTGTTAAAAATGCAGGTTTCAGTGTTGAGCGTATTGATGAGATCGAAGCGATCACTCGCCACGACTTGATCGCATTCACAACGTCCGTTTCAGAAACGCTCGGAGAAGAGAGCCGTTGGTTCCATTACGGTATGACATCATCCGATACGGTTGATACTGCTGTCGCTCTTCAGATGCGCGATTCATTGGTACTTATTATCGAAGATGTCAAAATGGTAATGGAATCGATCAAAAAACGTGCGGAAGAGCACAAGATGACATTAATGGTTGGACGTTCACACGGTATTCACGGTGAGCCGATTACGTTTGGTTTGGTGTTAGCCGTTTGGTATGATGAAATGGCACGACATCTTACAAACTTAGAACAAACGATGGAAGTGATTTGTGTCGGTCAAGTATCCGGAGCGATGGGTAATTTTGCTCACGCGCCGTTAGAACTGGAAGAGTATGCATGTGAAGCGTTAGGACTCAAGCCGGCTCCTGCATCGAATCAGGTTATTCAACGTGACCGCTATGCCCGTCTTGCTTCGGCGTTGGCATTGTTGGCAAGTTCGGTTGAGAAATTTGCCGTGCAAGTTCGTCACTGGCAGCGTACCGAAGTATATGAATGTGAAGAGTTCTTTGCAAAAGGGCAAAAAGGCTCATCCGCAATGCCTCATAAACGCAATCCGATTCTGACAGAGAATATCACAGGGTTAGCACGTATGGTTCGTGCCTATGTTATACCTGCGATGGAAAACGTCGCGTTATGGCATGAGCGAGATATCTCTCACAGCTCTACCGAGCGTTTCTGGTTGCCGGACAGTTTTATCACATCTGATTTTATGCTTCACCGTCTTAACAGTGTTATTGCCAATCTCGTCGTTTATCCTGAAAATATGATGCGCAATCTTAATCTCACCGGGGGACTGGTTTTCTCACAACGTGTTTTACTCGAACTTCCACTCAAAGGGGTAAGTCGTGAAGATGCATACCGTATCGTTCAACGCAATGCGATGAAAGTATGGGAAGGATTACAGCAAGGAAACAGTGCTGTAAATGAAAAAGGGGAAAGTCTTTATCTGCAGTATCTATTGGCCGATGAAGAACTAAGAGAAAGTTTGAGCGAAGAAGCGATCCGTGAATGTTTCAATTTTGATTACTACACCAAAAATGTTGATCGAATATTTGCGAGAGTGTTCAAATAATTATCATAAAAATAGTTTCTTTCGGTATAAGAAACAATACAATATTGAGTGATTATAATACACCATATTGTCTGGCTCATCTGAGACAAAACAGCCAAAGAGATTCTCTTTTTGGTATTCAAAATAGACGGATTATTAAGGGAGAGAGATGCTAACTATAGTTAAACGAAACGGCCGCCGTGAACCGTTGGATATTACAAAAATTCAAAAATATACTTCTGCTGCTGTCAAAGGGCTGATAAACGTATCACAAAGCGAACTGGAAGTCGATGCGCAGATCCAGTTCCGTGACGGAATCAACAGTAATGAGATTCAGCATACTCTGATTAAAACAGCCGTTGATAAGATCGACATTGATTCGCCTAACTGGACGTTTGTAGCATCCCGTCTCTTTTTATACGATCTTTATCACCGCGTAAACGGATTTACCGGTTACGGCACATTAGAGAGTTATTTTGAACGCGGTGAAGCTGAAGGACGTATTCTCCTAGGGCTCAGAGATAAATTTGATTTGGCGGATTTGGATGCGTATATCGTTCCTGAACGCGATTTGGAATTTAATTACCTCGGCGTCAAAACTTTGTACGACCGTTATTTGATCAAAGATCGTCAAGGCGATCCGATCGAGCTTCCTCAGCATATGTTTATGGCCGTTGCGATGTTCCTGGCACAAAACGAAACCGACCGTCAGGGTTGGGCGAAAAAGTTTTATGACATGATGTCTAAATTCGAAGTGATGATGGCGACCCCTACTCTCTCCAACGCCCGCACCAATCGTCATCAGCTCAGCTCATGTTATATCGGTTCTGCACCGGATAATATCGAAGGGATTTTCGATGCCTACAAAGAGATGGCATTGCTCTCCAAATTCGGCGGAGGAATCGGCTGGGATTGGACACAGGTTCGTGCCATGGGTTCGTTCATCGACGGACATAAAAATGCCGCAGGCGGAACCGTACCGTTTTTGAAAATCACCAACGATATCGCGATTGCAGTCGATCAGCTCGGAACCCGCAAGGGGGCTATCGCCGTTTATCTCGAGCCGTGGCACATGGACGTCAAAGATTTCCTCGATGTGAAGAAAAACTCAGGTGAAGAACGCCGACGTGCGCATGATTTGTTCCCTGCCCTATGGATCAACGATATGTTTATGAAACGTGTTGTCGAAGACGGTATTTGGACGATGTTCGACCCGTTCGATGTGAAAGAACTCAGCGAGCTTTACGGCGATGCATTTGAGAAACGTTATCTCGAACTCGAGCAAGATCCTAATATTGTAAAAGAACACACGAAAGCAAAAGATCTTTGGAAAAAGATTTTGACGAGTTATTTTGAGACAGGAAGTCCGTTCCTGTGTTTCAAAGACAGTGCAAATCGTGCCAATCCGAATGACCATTACGGAATTATCCGCAGTTCGAACCTTTGTACCGAGATTTTCCAAAATACACAGCCGAACCATTATCTGATCAAAATCAAATACGAAGACGGTTCATTCGTGACATTCGAAGAAGATGAGATCGTAAAAGTCGACAGCGGAATCGAAAAACCGGCTAACAAAGTTACGGCACTCGATTCTCTCGGAGGACGCCCAATCTATATCGTGGAAAAAGAGAAAGTAGACGGCGCAACGGCGGTATGTAATCTCGCATCGGTCAACCTCTCACGCGTTCATACGAAAGAGGATATCGACCGTATCGTTCCGGTTGCGATCCGTGCTCTCGATAACGTTATCGATCTCAACTTCTACCCGTTGGAAAAAGTCAAACGGACGAATATGCGCAGCCGTGCAATCGGTTTGGGTGTTATGGGTGAAGCTCAAATGCTTGCCGAAAACAAAATCGTTTGGGGAAGCCAAGAACATTTTGACAAAGTCGATGAAGTGATGGAATCGGTGAGCTATAACGCGATTCTCGCTTCGAGCAACCTCGCTGTCGAAAAAGGAAAATATGCTGAGTACGAAGGGTCAAAATGGAGCCGCGGAATCCTCCCTATGGATCATGCGACCGCAGAAGTCCAAAACCTCGTGGATCGCGGCGGATTGTTCGCTCCGAATTACGAATGGGACGAGCTTCGTGAAACAATCAAAAAACAAGGGATGCGCAACGGCTATCTGATGGCGATCGCACCGACCTCTTCGATCTCGATCCTCACAGGGACGACTCAGACGATTGAGCCGATCTACAAACGCAAGTGGTTTGAAGAGAACCTCTCGGGTCTTATTCCGGTCGTTGCACCGAAACTCAGCCCTGATACATGGGGATACTATACTCCGGCGTACGATTTGGATCAAACGATCCTCGTCAAAGCGGCGGCAATCCGTCAAAAATGGATCGATCAGGGGCAAAGTCTCAATATCTTTATCACCCTTGATCGTGCCAGCGGTAAATATCTAAACGATATCTACATGCTCGCATGGAAACTGGGTCTCAAATCGACCTACTATCTCCGCTCTCAATCACCGGAGCAAAAACAAGATACAGCAGACCGCTCGATGGAGTGTGAAGGGTGCCAGTAAAGCCCCTGAGTGCTTTGACGCTCAAAAACCTGCTTGACCGTATCGATTTCGCCCGTCAGGGTGAAATCCGCTCCCTCACTCCACTCTCCCCTACTTCCATCGAAATCCGTTTCAGTGTTCAGGATATTGCACGCGGTTATGACTGGATCGATATACTGTTTCGAGTAGAGGGCGTGAACGACGCCAAACTCGTTAGTGACAATGTTCTGCGTGCGTTGGATATGTCTGAGGGGGTAACGGTGGAACTAACACCAAAGAGCGCTGCGTTAGCGATCGGCAGTTATGCTGGACGCTGTGATGAAGCACCGTGTTACATCATCGGAACCTCACTCGGATACGAAGAACTCCCTTTTAGCGGGTAATCACTGACGTTCGTGGTGAGCTTGTCGAACCATGAACTTTTACCCTTCGACAGGCTCAGGGCGAACGGAGTCAAGTAATCCATTCACACAACTCTCGATCATCGAATAAACGTGCTCAAACCCTTCAAAACCGTCAAAAAAGTATGGATCGGGGACATCTGCCCCCGCATGCCCGTAATCTCCCAATTTAACTAAGTTTGTACATCCCATCGTCTTGAGATCGTTATAGTTGCTTTGATCCAATGCGACGATCAGATCAAAGCAGCTGAAATCGGCTTTGGTTACCTGACGGGCACGGAGAGTAGAAATATCGATGCGGTGATTACGGGCAACGGTGATTGAGTGTTTGCAGGGAGGCTCTCCGGCATGCCAGTGGCTCGTTCCGGCAGAGTCGACTGTGATGCTGTGGCCACCCTCTTCTATCAATACGCGTGCGACTCCTTCAGCAATCGGCGAACGGCAGATATTTCCTAAACAGACAAAGAGAACGGATTTCACTTTTTCTCCAGCAAACATAAAAAGAATCCGTCGATCGTATCGGTAGGTAAAATACGGACACCGTTTTGGATCCGTTCGTCGAAAATCTCTTTTCCCCACCGTTTTAAAGGCTTTTGAATGTTATCGAAGGGTAAGGTCAGGGGTAACGTATTTAAATGCTCTCCATGACGCTCTAAGAGGTGCTGAAGAGGGCTTTCGTTCTCTTCGGGAGAAAATGAACAGGTACAATAGAGCAATTTTCCACCGGGTTTGAGGGCATCGAATGCGGAGAGGAGCAATCGGCGCTGGAGTTTTGAGGTCTCTTTGACTTTGTGAATGGTCCAAAACGACATCGATTTGGGTTCATGCGTTTTAAATCGCGCTTCCGAGGAACACGGTGCATCCAGGAGGATGCGGTCGAACATCTCGGGGCATTTTTTACCCACACTCCGTCCGTCGGTCATGTAGGTGTGAGCATTGGTAACCCCCTGGCTCTCCAGATTGTCGCGGAGACGGAAAAAGCGTTCGCGTGAGAGTTCTACCGCTGAGAGCCATCCGGTGTTTTCCATCATCCCTGCGAGCATCAGTGTTTTTCCTCCGGGTGCGGCGGCGAGATCGAGAACCGTCTCTTCGGGCTTTGGGGCGAGGATGAGCGGAGCGATCATGGAGGCGAGGTTCTGGATATAGAGCCTGCCGCCGTAAAACGGATCGCTCTGGGTGAGGCGGAGTTTGTCTTCGGGAGCGATGCGGTAGACTCCCTCCAGCCACCCTACCCGTTCAAACGATATACCTGCGGCATGCAGCTCCGCTTCGAGGGCTTCCGGAGTCGATTTGAGCGTATTGACCCGAAAGGTGACCTGTTTGGGAGAATCAAAAGTGCGGATAATGGCGTCAAACTGATCACGTGGAACAATCTGGGAGAGGCGCTCGACAAAAGCTTCAGGAAGGGTTGTCATCGTTTGCGTACCGCCATACGGACGACGGAAGCGATTCCGATATGCCCTCTTCCCTCGTTGAGTTCCGTTTCGGTTTCGCAGAGTTCGAGTATGTCACAAGGTGTCTGCTCTAAAAGTGTGCGTAATTCATCGGCAGTATAGAGAAGCGTTTCATCTTTGGGGCCGCCGGTTGTGCGCGGAAGCTGGTGAATGGAGAAAAACTCCCCCGCAAAAATGGCACCTGGTTTGAGATGGTCAATGACTTTTGAAAACACGTCACTGCGGAGCGGTTCAGCAAGGTGGAGAAAAGAACATAAAATCGCATCATAGTGTTCACCCGGCTCCCAGTCTTCCAAATCGGTGTGAATAAGGCTCAGGCTAAATCCAAGCGAGTGTGCCAAAGCTTCCGCTTTTGCCAAACCGATATCACTGGCATCGAGTGCGGTGACGGTATGACCCTTTGTCAACGCATAGGCGGCATTGCGCCCTTCTCCTTCGCCCAAAAAGAGGATGCTTTGTCCCTTCTCCAACGTGTCGATATGGGAGGCGACGTATTGATTCGGCTCTTTACCGTAAAAATACCCCTCTTTGGCAAAGCGTTCGTTCCAAAATTCGCGTTGATCACTCATCGTACCACTCCGTCTAGTACCGGAACAAAATCGCATACTTCGAGGGGATCTTCATGGATGACACCGCCTCGTTTCGTAAATCGGGTGATGACCTGCTCACGTCCTCGCTCCATCGGTGCCAAGAGGATCCCCCCTTCTCGCAGCTGATCAAAGAGTTTTTGTGGGATGACGCGTGCCGAAGCGGAGAATAAGATACGATCAAACGGGGCATACTGCTCCCAGCCGTTTTGTCCATCATCGGTTCGGGTGTGAATATTTCCTAAATGGAGGGTGCGAAAACGCTCTTTGGCTTCCAGCAGCAGCGATTCGATCCGCTCTATCGTAAAAACGCGGCGGAAAACTTTGGACAGCACTGCCGCCTGATAGCCGCTGCCGCATCCGATTTCGAGTACGCTGTCACATCCCTCTGGAGACAGATACTGCGTCATTTTTGCGACCGTCAGCGGCGAGGAGATGTATTGCTGTGCACCGATCGGGAGTGCATCCAGACGATAGGCATTGTGCCGCATGGCAATCGGGACAAACATTTCACGATTGGTATGGACGATTGCCTCTTTGATATTGGCGCGAAGAGGAAATTTTTTAGCGATCTCTTCGGCCATCCGGGAGGTTTTAATTATGGTGATTTTATCGATGCTCATTCGATTCCTACATTGAGATATCGGCGCATTGAGAGGACGGTGCGCTCTTCAAAATGCGAAGTTAAAAGTTCGGCTCCGTTGTTACGGATCTCCCCGCCGAAGGGGGTGATGATACCGCTCATGGCACTGGTATCCTCGTTGGACGCATCGGAGGCGATAACGTAGCATTGGTTCATTATCGCAAGTGCGTTGGTTAAAGTGGTGAAATGATCTGCTCGGAGTTTTCCCCATTGAGCAGGGATCACGATGATATCGCACCCTTCCATCCGCTGCCATAGTGTTTTAAACCGTAGCTCGAAACAGATGAGGATACCGATTGTAATCCCCTCAAATACAAAAGGGGTTATTGCACCCTCTTCTCCCGAAGTAAAATGTTCATGTTCGGCACCCAATGCAAAGAGTTTCACTTTGGCTTGACGGTGAAGAATCGTATCATCGTGAAGTGCATAGGCGACGTTGTAAAACTCATTCCCCTCTTTGGTAATCGCAGTGAGGATCAAAAGACGATTGGCTATACATTTACGCAGTTTTTCCAGTGCCACAGCGGTAAATGCCGCAGCTTCGTCAAAACGGTCATACGCAAAGCCGCTGAGAGCAACTTCCGGAGCAACGATAATGGCATCTTCGGGAGATTGATCGATCAGTGAGATGAGACGGTCGAGATTTTTTTCAAAACTCTTATCGGTCTCAAAACAAAGCGATACGATGGAGCGATTTTTAGAAGTCGTCAAAGCTGAGGCTTCCTTTGGAATAGTTCGTCACGGTTCCCTCAAAGAAGTTCGTTTTTTGGTCGTTGAATTTCGAGAAATCATCCACCCATTTGATCGGATTGGCAACGTTGTAGAGCGGTTTTAGCCCGACTGCGCTAAGGCGGTTGTCGGCGAGATACTGGATGTATTGTTCCACGATTTCGTTGGTAAGACCCAAAATCTGCCCTTGGGTGATGTATTGACCCCATGCGACTTCCAATGCGACCGCTTTGCGGAACATATCGTAGACCTCTTCGATGAGTGCTTCGGTGAACAGATCCGGACGTTCACGGCGCAAGGTATTGATAATGTTTTGGAACAAGACGAGATGGGTTACTTCGTCACGCTGGATAAAACGGATCATTTGGGCACTTCCGAGCATTTTTCCCGAACGTGCCAAGGTGTAGATGTAGGTAAATCCGCTGTAAAAGTAGATCCCCTCTAAAATTTGGTTTGCAAAACAGGCTTTGACAAAAGCGCTCTCGCTAGGGTCATTTGCAAGCTCGGTATAGCGCGCTGCGATCGAGTCATTTTTGGTTTTGAGCATCATGTCACGGCGCCAGAGGTCGTAAATCTCTTCAGAGTTTTGACTGATCGAGTCAACCATTACCGCGTAACTTTGGGAGTGAAGCGCCTCTTCGAAGCTTTGGCGTACCAAGATGAGGTTGATCTCCGGTGCCGTCACATACGGGTTGACGTTATCCATCAGGTTGTTGGTTTGGAGGCTGTCCATAAAAATAAGTTGTGAGAGCGCTTTGTCGTACGCGGTCTTTTCCATCTCGGTGAGGTATTTGTAGTCGACTGCATCACGGGTCATATCGACCTCTTTAGGGAACCATGTGTTGTTGAGCATCATCTCCCAGAGGTTATAGGCCCATTGGTATTTGATGTTGTTGAGCTCGAAAATACCGGTCGGATTACCACCGAAAATCTGTCGATCGTTTACATGTTCATTAGAGGCTGGATTGTAAATTTGTTTTCGCTTCATTACGGCTATCCCTGTGTGCAGATAAAGTAGATGATTATGTCGAAATATAGATTTAAGTATGATAAAATGAAAAGAGTTTTTCTATAGGGGTGACGAGATGAATAAAGGGATAATCTTCAAATCGTTGGCAGCCAGTGTGGCGATTTACAGTGCGGCAGGTTTTTTCGGGGTTCCGTATCTTCTCAAAAACGTAGTTCCCCAAAAGGTGGATGAAGCGACTCAAGGGGGAAAACTCTCCATAGAATCGGCATCTTTCAACCCGTTTACGTTTCATTTGAAACTTAAAAAGCTCTCCTTCAAAACACCACAAAATAGCGACTTTTTTGCCCTTAAGGCTTTTTCGATCAATCTCGACCCCACGGATTATTTGTGGCGCGGAGGTGTGGTCGTCAAAGATATCCGATTGAGCGAGCCTAAAATTACGATTCGCCGTGCTCAGAACGGAGATTTTAATTTCAAATGGCTTACTGAATTGGGTGGAGATGATAATAAAACGCAAGAGAAACCTTCCGAGCCTTTAGCACTTATCATCAAACATTTTGCCTTGGATGAGGGAACGCTGGATTATAACGATTATTCGGACGGAAAAGCCTATAGTGTCGGATTGGGGCCGATTGGATTCAACCTCGATAACATCGATCTGCGTCACCTGTCAAAAGCAAATGGGAAAATACGTATTTATGCAACGATCAATGAGGGGGGCTTTCTTGAACTGAAAAGTAAAGTCAATTCCCTCTCTCCTCTGACATTGGATGGAAGTGTAGCGTTTGATTCGGGAAAACTTTATACCCCGTGGCGCTATTTCAAAGAGAAGTTTCCGATCGAAGTGGCAGACGGGACAGCAAGCTTCGGATTTGATTACCGCTTTAACAGCAATGATATCAACGCGACCGAACTCTCGAATCTCCATTTTGAAATGGACAAATTGCGTGTGATCCCAAAAGGGGAAGATCGCAATCTCCTCACCCTCGCTTCGCTCAAAGTGACACATGGAAATGTCCAGCCTCTGCGAAAGATTTTTAATGCTGAGTCTCTTAGTGTAGGGGGAATCAATCTGGCTGCGCAACGATCTCACGAGGGGAAAATTGACTGGATAGAATATGTTGATCAGATCCAAAAAGCATTCCCTGAAGATGAAAATGAGACTAAAGTGCCGTGGCATTTCGCGTTGGGAAGTGTGAACGTCGAGAATGTAGGGCTGCAGTGGAACGACCTTGCACCGCGTGAACCGTACACGGCGAGTGTGAATAACTTTTCGCTTCACACCGGAGCGCTCAGCAGTGATGAAAATACTCCGCTGACACTTTCTTTGGGGACGGATGCTATACACGTTACACGCAAAAGTGACAATGTTCAGGCTTTCGGTATCGAGGGTATCGGAGTGGAAGGGATAGAGGTCAATCGCTTCGCGCATAGGGCAACAGTGAAGAGCGTTTCGATTTCCAAACCGACAGCATCTTTAAAACGGCTCAAAGACGGTTCTATCGATGTGACGCACTATCTTTATTCATCGCCACAGAAAGCCGAGTCCGAGCCTTCTGCTCCTTGGGATTATCAACTGGATGAAATTAGTCTTCATGACGGAGCCCTTGGATTTATCGATGAGGTTCCTCACAAAAACGTAGCGTTGAATTTTGATCAGTTGAACGGGGGTATTCGATATTTTAGCAGCGATGCGAAGGCTAAAAATGATATTTCCCTTTCGACAAGGGTGAATGAAAAAGGATTGTTGGAACTCAAAGGGGATTTGGTTCGTGCACCGCTTCGCAGTAACGGAACATTTGCACTCAAAGGGATCGATTTATCGATTTTTGATCCGTATCTCGAGCCTGCCAGTTATGCATCTTTACGCAGAGGGATGTTGGCGGTTACAGGAAATTATGACTTTACCCCGGCAAAAACGGCGGTTAAAGGGAAAGTAGCGCTTAGCGATTGGGTTGTGAACGATACGAGAGACGATAGTGTGCTGTTGGGGTGGCAGAATATCGGTGCAACCCCGTTTGTGTATGCCTATCCCGACAACCGGCTTAAAATCAATCAGTTGGCGATTGACGGGTTTTATACGAATGCTTTGATTGATTCGAAAAAAGTTTTGAACTATTCTACGTTGAGTAAAAAAAGTGCAAGTGATTCCAACACAACAAAATCTTCCGGGAACCCTTTTGGTCTCGATATTGTCAAATTGGTATTACGCGACAGTAGTGCCAATTTCAGCGATATGTCTTTGCCTCTGCCGTTTAAAACCTACATCCATGATTTGGAAGGTTCGGTACTGGGAATTTCGACGACTAAAGACGTAACGACGTTTGTAAAACTTCGCGGGGGGGTCGATCAGTATGGACTGGCAAAAATCGACGGACAGATCAATACTGCCGCCCCTAAAAAATATACCGATATCAAAGTGGCATTCGACAATCTTGAACTCAAAAGCTATACCCCGTATTCCCTCGAATTTTTGGGATATAAAATTGACGGCGGTAAACTCTTTTTAAATCTTGGATACAAAATTGATCAGGGACAAATGAACGGCGATAACAAGGTAGTTATCAAACAGATTGAACTGGGTGCTGAGAAAGAGGGGGGATCACCGTGGCCGATGCGCCTGGTCGTAGCATTGCTTGAAGACAGCGAAGGGATCATTGATGTTAATCTTCCTGTCGAAGGGGATGTGAATAAGCCTGACTTCAAATACGGCAGCGTCGTTTGGCAGGTCATTAAAAATCTATTTACCAAAGCGGTAACATCGCCGTTTCGTTTGTTGAGTTCTATGCTGGGGATTGAAAACGATAAGCTCTCTTCGATCGATTTTGAAGGGGGGTCATCCGTTCTTCAGCCTCCTCAGATCGAAAAACTCGATCAGATCGCCGCGATGCTAGAAAAACGTCCTAAACTGTCATTGAATATCTATGGTGGCTGGGATGCAGTTTCCGACACACATGCGCTAAAAGCAAAAAAACTGGTTCAAGCAGCACTCAAACGGAATAAAGATTTAAAAATTGATACCCCTCAGGCAATGAGCCTAGATCTTCTCGAAGATATGGCGGATGATTCTTTGGATTCCAAAGAACTTAAAGCAATTAAGAACAATTTGGAAGAAAAATATCCGGAAGAGGCGGCATTTGTTCGTCATTACAGTGATGTATTGATCGAGAAACTTATTGCGATTCAAACACTTGCACCGGAAGAGACACAGCTATTGGCGCATCAGCGTTCCGAAGGGATACGGGCATATCTTCTGAAAAATGCAGGTCTCGAAAAACGGCTGATAGTTAAAGGGGAAGAAGCTGCCAAATCATCTGCGTCAGGAGAGATTCCGACTCGGCTTGAGATCGTTGTCCCATAACGGTTAATATTTAGTTCAATCGGGCTTATTTTTAAATTTGTCCGATTCATCCTATAATGTCATAAAATAAATTTTATAGGAGAAGCTATGCCGTTTTCACCCGCAAAGCGTAAAGGTACCCTCAGCGGTATCCTGTTTGTCGCTATCTTTGCCGCTGCCGCAACGATGATCGCCGACATCGGTATTATTAAAAATCTTGGAATTTCACCGTTAGTAGTGGGGATTGTATTGGGGATCTTTTTTGCCAATACCCTGCATAACCGTATCCCTTCCGTTTGGGAAGGGGGGATTACCTTTTCCGGTAAGAAGATTCTCCGTTTTGCAATCGTGTTTTACGGTTTTCGGATTACATTTCAGCAAATCGAGCAAGTGGGAATAGAGGGATTTATGGTCTCTTTGATCATGCTTTCTACCACATTTATTCTCGGAACTTTTTTATCTCAAAAGTTTTTTAAACTTGATCGCGACACGTCAATGCTGACTGCCGCCGGTGCATCGGTATGCGGCGCGGCAGCAGTCTTGGCAACCGAGCCGGTACTAAAAAGTGAAGAGCACAAGGCTGCAATCGCTGTATCCATGGTCGTTCTTTTTGGAACCATCTCCATGTTTTTGTATCCTGTACTGTATGCTGCTATCATCGTTCCTGCCACAGGCTTTTTACATATGGACCCTTCAACGTTTGGAATGTATGTAGGCGGTACAATCCATGAAGTAGCTCAAGTTGTAGCTGTACCTGCATCTATTCCGGGTGCCGATCAATCAATGGCAAATACAGCGGTTATTGTTAAAATGACGCGTGTTATTTTGATCGCTCCGATGTTGATTGTATTGGGAATCTATCTCTCATATGCAGCTAAGAAAAGCGGAACAACCGGAGGCGGTGTTAAACTGGTGATCCCTTGGTTCGCCGTTTATTTTATCGGTATGGCCGGCGTTAATTCACTTATCCTGAATTTTACAGATGCACATGCGGGTGAAGCGATTGCAACAACAATCAGTTCTGCGATCGCAAATATCAATATGGTCGATACGTTCTTGCTAACGATGGCAATGACGGCTCTTGGAATGGGAACACGGTTCTCAAAATTCAAAGGGTTGGGATTGGCTCCTATTTATGCGGCAGGTTCCATGTTTATCTGGTTGGTAGTGGGCGGTTTCGTTATTACCCAATGGGTTGTAGCAACGTTTTAATTTCTTCCTCGGGGGAACCCCCCCCGCTTCATTTCAGGCTTTTAAACTCTATGGCAAATATTTTAAAAGCATAGAGATACTTCACGATCAGTTCAATTTTTTCAAATTCAGATATGACAACAGCGCAATGAACAATTGTATAAATTTTACACTTGTCACAGTGTTCATCTATGAATGTTACCGATTACAATATCATGAAAAAAATGAGTCTCATGAAAAATATCTGTATCGTAAAAACAGGTTCGACTTTTTCTGCAACACGCGCTGATTTTAATGATTTTGAAGATTGGATTATCAGCCGATTGGATCTGACACAATCCAGCCCATTCACGGTGAATGTACAAGCAGGGGAGTCTTTGCCCGATCTGAGAGCGTGTGACGGTATCATCCTGACTGGGTCTCACTCGATGGTGACAGATGAAGACGTATGGAGTCAAAAAACTGCTCAGTGGCTTAGAGACGTAGTGCATCAAAAAATTCCACTCTTGGCAATATGTTACGGGCATCAACTGCTCGCTAAATCTTTAGGCGGCGTATCGGATTATCATCCTAACGGTATGGAGATCGGTACGGTAGAAATCAAGCTCACTGAAGATATTCAAGATGATCCGCTGTTCTGTGAACTTCCTGATCGTTTATTTGCCCATACGATTCACTCTCAGACGGTATTGGAACTCCCTTGCTGTGCTGTAAAGCTTGCCTATAATTCACATGATGAAAATCATGCGTTCAGGATTGGAAAATGTGCTTGGGGCGTTCAATTTCATCCGGAGTTTACTAGAGCTATTATGAACGCTTATATTGAAGAAGTTGCGAAAACAGAGAAGTTTGACGTAGAACAAAAACAGAAATTGCTTGAGCAATTGCAAGAAACAGAGGAGTCCAATGCGCTTTTGAAAAAATTTGAGAGCCTAGTTGGACAATATTAACCATTCTCAATGAGAGCATTTAGAATTTTGCGTCAGTGATTCCGATTTAGTTTAGATAAATTATCTTTTTCGATAACTCAATGCTTCTAATAAATGTCCTTTCCTAATCTCTTCAGAGTCTTCGATATCGGCGATCGTCCGAGCTACTTTAAGAACTCGGCTTACTGCCCGAAATGATAATCCGAATCTTCCTATCGCCTGATCGATTACCTGCTGAGCTTCTGAATTTAATGGACAGTATTGTGCTATCTCAGCATCGCTTAGCGCACCGTTGAGTCGTTCTTGCCCCCGTTGTTTTTGACGTAAAAAGGCCTGACGTACGATCGTATGAAGATCGTGTGAAGTGACACTGGATTTATCTTCGGAACTGACAGCATGCATTTGCACATACAGGTCGATGCGATCCAAAAAAGGGTCCGAGAGACGTGATTTATATCGATTGATTTCCAAATCACTGCATCGACAGGCTACGGAAGTACTGAAGAGATTTCCGCAAGGGCAGGGGTTCATCGCCGCAACAAATAAAAAATTGGCATCATAGGTCACTTTTGTATTGACACGTGAGATGCGGATATGGCGATCTTCCAATGGCTCGCGTAATGCCTCAAGAACACTTTTGGAAAAGTGGGGAAGTTCGTCAAAGAACAGTATTCCCCCATGTGCCAATCCTACTTCACCAATTTGTGCTTTATGTGTGCCGCCACCGAAGATACTTGCCCCAGTACTGGAGTGATGCGGTGAGCGAAAAGGGCGTGAAGGGGTAAAGGTCGGCTCTTTGCCTTCCAATATCTCAAGTTTGGCACATTCGAGCATTTCATCGTTATGAAGAGGAGGCATGATATGAACCAACCGTTTGGCAATCATCGATTTACCCGATCCAGGGGAACCTTCCAAGAGAAGATTATGCATTCCGCATGCCGCGATCAAAGCAGAGCGCTTGGCGTGTTCCTGTCCTTTGATTTCACTAAAATCAAGGGGGTAATGCTGATGAAAATAATAGGTTTGATCATTATGGATGACGTGATTAAAATCAAAAGAGGAAACATGTGACTGGGATTTTGGAAGTTCTTCGGCACGTAACAGATTGAGCGTATCGGTAAGGGAGTTAACTCCGAAAAATTCAATTCCCGGTATTTTAGAGAGTTTAGGCAAGCTTATGTTGGGGACAATAGCGCGTGTAATTGCCCCTTGATTCGCCAAAGAGAGAATGATAGGGTAGAGTAGGGTATTTTCGGTAACATTCCCATCCAGCCCCAGTTCTCCAAATACGTACCAATCTTCTATATTCCCGTCATAGTTTTCTAATGCAATGAGTGCCGCGATAGGAAGGTCGAAATGGGAGCCTTCTTTGCGCAAATCGCTAGGAGCCAGATTAACAGTGAGCCGTTTTGGTGGAAATGTGAAACCGTTGCTCAAAAGGGCAGATTTAACCCGCTCTTTGGACTCGGTGATTGCGGTATTGGCCATACCGACAATGGTAAAGGCCGGAAGCCCTTTCGTAGCGGTAAATTGAACCTCCACGGTTTTAGCGTCTATTCCTTCGAATGTTGCGCATTGCAATTGTTTCATCCCTACTCCATTGTTTGTTAGAGCAATAGGATAGTGGGAATAAACGTGTAGGCCAGTTGTTCAGTATCTGTCTTACCTCTGAGCAATACAAGTCGTATTAAGAGGATTTTGCTTACTCAACTGTACTAATTCGCCCTTTTTCCTATCGCAATTTTGTTTGGCTTTTTCGAGCGCTATGTCTGCACTTGTTTTTCCACCGCCTATATTTTTTAATACAGCTACGGTACTGAAAAACATAAAGAGGAAGCAGGCTGAAATAATAGCCCCAACCAGATAGATGCTGTAGTATTTTTTATTGAGCAGGAGTTTCATCGTACACCTCCAAAATGAATTGTCGGTATATTGTAATGCCCTTAAAATAAATACTATTACTGTTTTTCAGAACGGATAAAAAATTTAAGCTTCTAAATATAACTGCATTTAACTGATAAAGTTATATTAAACGAGGTAATTGTATCAAAAGTAGGGTAGGAAAAAATAAATATTGCATATTGCAATATTTATGAAAAGGTTATTTTTTCTCTTTTTGAGCTTTTTTATACTCTTTTTCAAATTTTTTCCGGCGATAATAGGAGAGTTTTTCGATGAAAAGTTTCCCTTCCAAATGATCGATTTCGTGCTGGATTGCGATGGAAAGAAGGTCTGTCGCATGGAGTACACAAGGTTCACCATGTCGATCTTGGTAGTGGAGGGTAAGTGATTCGTATCGCTCAACATCCTCGTAGAAACCTGGGACACTTAAACACCCTTCTTGATATAAGACATTTCCTCTTGGAGTATGGATAACTGGGTTGATAATTTCGATGAGATTCTCTTTGTGCTGTTTTCCGTCTTCATCAGGTATACAGAGGATAATGGCACGAATAGGGTTCGCAACCTGTATCGAGGCTAATCCGATTCCGTTTGAACTCATCATGGTTTCATACATATCATCTAAAAAACGGTGCAGCAAGCCATCAAAATTGGTTACCTCAAGGGAACGGGTTTTAAGTTGTTTGTCTGGATAAGTAATAATTGGGAGAATCATAGTGACCTTACGAATTGCAGACCATGTAGCGGAGGGTAGGTTCCTTGTCTGCCGCTTCCATAGCGTTTAATGTGCATACGAGAGTTTGCTCAACTCCGACGGATGAATTAAGCTCAGCGACGCCGATGGCGATACGCAGTTGAATTTCCTGCTCAGCTAGGAAAAAGTTACTGGAGGCGACAAGGTCAAATAGACGCTCTGAAGCTCGCTTTGCACTCTCCAAATCGGTATGTTTGAGTACCATAGCAAATATACCTTCCCCGTAGTGGGCAACAACATCACTGCGTCGTGATGTTTTGAGAAGCAATCGGGCAACCGTTCGTACCATCAGCTGCTGTGCTTTTTCGCTTTGAATCGCATTGGCATCTTTGGAGAGACGTACGGTAATCAGTGAGCTTTTATGCTTGAATTCATCGATAAGATGACACTCTTGTTCGAGTCTCATAATAAGATAGCGTTTGTTATAAACTCCAAATTGGTTGTCAAAGATCGTCTCGTTTTCAACTTGCTTGACGATGCTCGCAGTCTCATCATAAATAGTCTTCATATGGGTAACCTGTTTTTTCAGGATACCGCTTAGTTTGCCGACATCATTCCCCAATGAGGCAAGTAAATCGTTTGCTCCGCTCAAAGAAGGGATATTTTTGATCTCTTCTTTTCGTTTGTCCAAAATTTTCTCCATAAGGGAGATGTTTTTGTACAAGGTAGCGCTGAGTTGAAGAATACTTTTGACTGAGGAAAATCCGCGTTTGAGAGTTTTTTCCAGCTCAATGCTTTTTTCATCTTCATTATTTTCTTCAAGCTCTAAGATTGCACCGATTTGACGGCGAAGACTTTCACTTTTTTCTTCCAAAATACGGTCGAAATAGAGTGAAAAATTATTAGGAGTAGGGGGGAGATTATCCGAGATAAGGGCGGTGAGGACCTCTTTTGCGAATATTTCAAGATCGCTGGTAGGATCACCTAAAGAATTGGCACTGATAAATCCCTCTTCGCCGCTTTGGCGTTGTGAGCGTTTAGGATCAGCGATCGTCGCCATCTTTTAGCCTTTACTTCTCTTCTTTTTCTTTTTGAACAAGTACTTCGTCGATGATACCATAAGTCACCGCTTCAGCAGCTGACATGAAGTTATCACGATCGGTATCTTTTTCAAGTTTCTTAACGCTTTGCCCGCAGTTTTTAGCCAAAATCTCGTTGAGCTCTGCTTTCATACGTAAAATTTCTTTCGCTTGAATCTCGATATCGGTTGCCTGGCCTTGTGCACCGCCGAGAGGTTGATGGATCATGATACGTGCATGAGGCAGGGCATAACGTTTTCCTTTTGCACCTGAGCTGAGCAAGAATGCACCCATGGATGCCGCTTGACCGATACAAATAGTACAGACATCCGGACGGATGTAGTTCATCGTATCATAGATTGCCATTCCCGAGGTGATAACACCACCGGGAGAGTTGATATAAAAATAGATATCTTTTTGTGGATCTTCCGCTTCCAAAAAGAGCAATTGTGCCACAATAGAAGAGGCAACAGGGTCGTTTACCTCTCCGCTGAGCATGATAATACGGTCTTTGAGAAGACGTGAATAGATATCATATGAGCGCTCTCCGCGCCCCGTTTTTTCAATGACGTAAGGGATATAGCTCATTATGCCTCTTTGATTTTATCGTTAAGCAATTTACTCAACACACGATCTTCGATCATCGCCATTTGAATGGCAGGAAGATACCCGGATTCTTGGTAGTGTTTGTAAACCGCAGCAGGATCTTGACCCATTTGCATTGCTTCGTAATAGATTGTTTGCATCAATTCTTGCTCGTTAACGATGATGTTTTCAGCTTTTGCCAAAGCATCAACAATGAAGGTTGCTTTAACCGCGCGGCATGCATCGTCGCGGAACGTTTCACGCATTGCTTTTACTTGTTCAGCATCGTTGCGGAGTTCTTCGAGTTGCGCTTCGCTTAAGTCGCGTGCTTTTTTATTGAGTGCCATATCCATCTCTTGTTCTACGATGAACTCCGGAAGATCAATAGTGTATGCAGATACAAATGTTTCCATCAAATTAGGTTTGAGTTCATCGTTGTAGAGGCTACTCATTGCTTCACTTTGAAGTTGTTCTTTCACTTTTTCTTTGAGCATATCAACGCTTGCATCGTCAAATCCAGGAAGCATTTTTTTCGCCAATTCGTCATCGATGACTACCGCTTCTTTGGTTTGGATCGCATTGATTTTTACTTTAAATTGAGCCGGTTTTCCCGCTAGTTTTGCTCCGCCGTAGTTTTCAGGGAACGTGACGTCGATGGTTTTTTCTTCATCTTTTTTCATACCGATAACTTGATCTTCAAATCCCGGGATAAATTGGCCGCTTCCGAGACGAAGAGCGAAGTTTTCAGCTTTCCCCCCCTCGAATGCTTCGCCGTCAACGAACCCTTCAAAATCAAGAAGGGCTGTGTCGCCGCTTACAAGCGCACGGTCTTCATCGACATTGACCAAAGGTGCTTGCGCTGATGCGAGTTCTTCGATACGCGCAGTGATAGCAGCGTCGTCGATAGCAGGTTTGGTTACATCCGGAACCATCGCTGCGTAGTCACCGAGTTCGATTGAAGGGCGGGTAGCAACGATAACTTCAACATCAATACCGTTGTCGTTTTTTTCAAATTTAGAAATTTGAGGTTCACCGATTAATGTATCAGAAGCGATTTTCATCTCTTCGAGAGCTGCGCTCAAAAGGTCGCGTAACGCTTGCGCTTCGGCATCTTGAACCAAACGCTCACCGTATTGCTTTTTCACCGCACTGACGGGGACTTTTCCTTTGCGGAAACCGGCAATTTTTACATCTTTAGAGAGTTGATTGGCGATTTTTTCGATGTTGCTATCGATGGTACCGCGAGTGATAGCCGCATTGATTTTTGCGTTGGCTGAGTCGATTTTATTGGTTGTAATTTGCATTGAATCCCTTTTGCTGTTATGTCACTATGTGATCAAATGGGGGCAATAATATCCAAAAAGGGTTAATTGTACGCTGAATTAAAATAAAAGCAAAGACATGATACAGTCCTATTAATAATATTCAGCATGAGAGAATCGATGTCAAACCCAAAAGATCAACAAAATTTTGAAGAAGCGGTCAAAACCATGATGCGCTATGTCGGAGAAGACGTAAACCGTGAGGGGTTGGAAAAGACCCCCGGCCGTGTATTGAAAGCGTATGAGTTTATGTTCGGCGGCTATCAGGAAGATCCGCAGACTATTTTGAATTCTGCTATGTTTTCCAGCAGCAATGATGAAATGGTATTGATCAAAGATATCGAATTTTACTCAACTTGCGAGCATCATCTTCTTCCGATTATCGGTCGTGCGCATGTGGCGTATATCCCGGACGGAAAAGTAGTCGGGCTCTCCAAGATTCCACGCGTGGTGGACGTTTTTGCACGGCGGATGCAAATCCAAGAGCAGCTCACCGAACAAATAGCCGATGCGCTGATGGAAGCGGTCTCTCCAAAAGGGGTTGCGGTTGTTATTCAGGCACGCCACATGTGTATGGAGATGCGCGGGGTTCAAAAAATCAGTTCGACGACGACTTCGAGTGCATTGCGCGGATTGTTTAAACGTGATGAAAAAACGCGGATGGAATTTTTCAGCCTCATCAATTCCTCTAGCGGTAACCGCTACTAAATTATGCCGTTAAAAGCACTTCGCAGCCGTTTAGGGATTGAAAAGCTCACAACCGTATTCGGTACAGTGACGAAAATCAGTCCTACCGTCATTGTTGCGGAAGGGCTGCATGTCAGTATCGGTGATACCGTGCTGATGATCTCAGAAGTCAATGGTGCAGAGGCTATGGGGATGGTGAGCGAAGTAGAACGCAACCGTTTTTTCATAACACCGTTTCGATTTATCGAAGGATTTCGTGCCGGAGACAAAGTCTATCCGAATCAGACCGGAATGATGATCGAAGTCGGAGAGGCTCTGTTGGGACGGGTCGTTGATCCGTTTATGAACCCTATCGACGGAAAAGGGCCTATCGGAGGAACCCATCTCGAGTCGATCATTAAAGCCCCTATTGCGGCAATGAAGCGGGGAATGATCGATGAACCGTTCAGTGTCGGGGTGAAAACGATCGATGGATTGCTCACTTGCGGGAAAGGGCAAAAACTCGGGATTTTTGCAGGAAGCGGGGTTGGTAAATCGACGTTGATGGGGATGATTGTCCGTGGCGCCGATGCACCGATCAAAGTGGTAGCCTTGATCGGGGAGCGGGGACGTGAAGTCCCCGAATTTATCGAAAAATCGCTCGGCGGCAATCTCGAAAACACCGTTTTGGTCGTTGCGACGAGTGACGATTCACCGCTTATGCGGAAATACGGTGCGTTTAGTGCGATGAGTGTGGCGGAGTATTTTAAAGGCAAAGGGCATGATGTCCTTTTTATGATGGATTCGGTAACCCGTTTTGCAATGGCGCAGCGGGAGATCGGTCTGGCTCTCGGAGAACCTCCTACCTCGAAAGGGTATCCCCCATCATCTCTTACACTGTTGCCGCAATTGATGGAACGTGCAGGTAAAGAGGAAGGGAACGGTTCGATTACCGCTTTTTTCACGGTACTCGTCGAAGGAGATGATTTGAGTGATCCGATCGCCGATCAATCACGATCGATTTTGGATGGACACATTGTCCTCTCTCGCGAATTGACCGATTTCGGTATTTACCCTCCGATTCATATTCTGAATTCCGCTTCGAGGGTAATGAATGATATTATTACTCCGGAACATCTTGCTGCCGTTAGACGTTTCCGACGTCTCTATACACTGTTAAAAGAGAATGAGATGTTAATTCGGATCGGTGCATATGTACAGGGGACCGATAGGGAACTGGATGAAGCAATGGCTAAAAAAGCCAAAATGGAAGCGTTTCTTTCTCAAGAGTCTATGAGTATTTCCCACTTCCAAGAGACTATCGATCAGTTGATCGATTTGATGGGGAGTTGATTGATTCCTTAAAGCAGTCTAAGCATAAAAAACCCTTAAGGTGAATATAACATCGTTTGCACTATTATCCCAAAAGTTAAACAAGACTAATTTAGTCTTTTATTAGAAACCCCCTGAGGAGCATACAATGCAAGTCTATTTAGACAACAACGCGACAACGATGGTTGACCCTGCCGTCGTAGAGGCGATGATCCCGTACTTTAGTGAAGTCTATGGAAATCCCAACTCACTTCACCGTTTTGGTACCGCATCACATCCGGCAATCACCAAAGCGATCAATCAAATGTACAAAGCGATCAATGCGAGCGATAAGGATGATATCATCTTTACCTCTTGTGCGACAGAATCAAACAATTGGGTTCTTAAATCCGTATGGATAGACAAAATCCTCAACGGAGATAAAAATCATATCGTTACCACTGAGATTGAACACCCTTCGGTTCTCTCCACCTGTAAATTTCTCGAAGAGCAAGGGGTTAAAGTAACCTATCTTCCTGTAAATGATCAAGGGATTGTCGAAGCACATACACTTCGCAGTTTTATCACCGATAAAACGGCACTTGTTTCGGTTATGTGGGCAAATAACGAAACCGGAATGATTTTTCCGATCAAAGAGATCGGCGAAATTTGTAAAGAGAAAGGGGTTCTTTTCCACACGGATGGTGTTCAAGCCGTAGGTAAGATCCCTGTAAATATGCAAGATGTCCACGTTGACTTTATGTCTTTATCTGCCCATAAATTCCATGGACCTAAAGGGATCGGAGCACTTTATATTCGTAACTCTGAAGAACTTACCCCGCTATTGCACGGTGGTGAACATATGGGGGGACGCCGTTCGGGTACCTTGAATGTTCCATACATCATTGGAATGGGAAAAGCTATTGAACTCGCGACAGAGAATATCGAAGAAAAAATGGCAAGTATCCGTGCAAAACGTGATCGTCTTGAAGACGCACTCCTTGCAGGACTAAGCGATGTTATGGTTGTCGGAAATCGTGATAACCGTACCCCGAATACCATTCTTATTTCCATTCGCGGCGTTGAGGGCGAGGGAATGCTTTGGGATTTGAACAATGCCCTGATCGGTGCTTCTACGGGCTCTGCCTGTGCATCTGAGAGTTTGGAAGCGAATACTGTTATGCTCGCGATCGGTGCGGACAATGAGCTTGCGCATACGGGAATACGTCTCAGCCTCAGCCGTTTTACTACGGATGAAGAGATTGATTATGTCATTGAGCGATTTGAAAATGCGGTAAAACGCTTACGGGCAATTTCAAGTTCGTATGCAAAAGTACAACCGACTCCCGGCGGCGAAGCCGGAGAATGTCACATTCACCATTAAAAGGAACCACTATGGCAAAAAATGATCTATTGGGCGGATCTCTTTGGGATCAGTACTCAAATAAAGTAACTACGTTGATGAATAACCCTCATAATCAAGGTGAAATCAGCGAAGAAGAAGCTGCAGCGGAAGGACACAAACTGATCGTTGCCGATTTTGGAGCGGAGAGTTGCGGTGATGCCGTCCGTTTATACTGGGCGGTCGATCCTGCTACGGATACAATTGTAAAATCAAAATTCAAAAGTTTCGGGTGCGGTACGGCGATTGCAAGTTCAGATATGATGGCAGAGCTTTGTATCGGAAAAACGGTTCAAGAAGCGGTCAAAATTACGAATATCGATGTGGAAAAAGCACTTCGTGACGATCCGGAAACTCCAGCTGTTCCACCTCAAAAAATGCACTGTTCGGTTATGGCATATGATGTTATCAAAAAAGCAGCAGGGCTTTACCTCGGTGTGGATGAGAACAGTTTCGAAGATGAGATTATCGTGTGCGAATGTGCCCGTGTAAGTCTTGGAACGTTGCGTGAAGTCATTAAGCTCAATGATCTTAAAACGGTTGAGCAGGTAACCGATTATACGAAAGCTGGCGGCTTTTGTAAGTCTTGTATCAAACCGGGCGGACATGAAGCGCGTGAATACTATCTTGTTGACATTCTCGCTGATGTACGTGCTGAAATGGATCAAGAGAAAATGCGTTCCGCTGCAGATGCCGGAGCGATGGGTGACTTTGAATCAATGACACTGGTACAGAAAATCAAAGCGATTGACAGTGTTGTGGATGATTCCATCCGACAGTTCTTGGTCATGGACGGCGGTAATATGGAAGTTATCGATATTAAAGACTCTCCGGAATATATCGATGTCTATATCCGTTATTTGGGTGCATGTAATGGATGTGCGAGTTCAAGTACCGGAACATTGTATGCGATCGAAGCGACACTCAAAGAAAAACTTTCTCAGAAAATCCGCGTATTACCAATTTAATACGTTCTTCTTATTCCCGCTTATGCGGGAATTGATATTAAATCACCACGAAATCGGCATTGGTGAGGGTAGGGTGTGAACCGCTTCCGAGGATGGCAAACTGGACTGCGGCACCGCCACCTGATCCATCCGCATCGTAGCTCAGTGCCCCGGTCGTCATGTTGTAGACGATATAGTCGTCTGCGTCTTGTGCCAACCCATTAACGCTCGCTACAAAATTGGAAGCGTTTAGGGTACTGATCGATGTCAGTGCGCTGAAGATTGCGTTATCCAGTTGGATACTGTCGGTTCCGTTGGTGAAGTCGGTGATCGTGTCTTTGTTGGTGCCGGCATTGAGGGTTGTATCGAATACAAAGGTATCTGATCCTTCGCCCCCGGTCAAAGTATCGTTTCCACCTCCACCGTTGATCGTGTCGTCTCCGTTATATCCCCGAATGATATTATCCGAACCGTTACCGCTTAGAATATCGTTGTAGTTACTCCCATACAGTCTTTCAAAATTCAAAATCGTATCGTTTCCGTTCCCGATGGTATTCTGAACGCCAGTTATGTTTAATGAAACGGTAACTCCCGCACCCGAATCGTAATACGATACGGCATCGATTCCATTTCCCCCGTCTAAAATATCGTCTCCTGTTCCTTTGCCCGCGTAGATGATATCGTTTCCGTCCAGACCCAATATCGTATTGCCTAAAGCGTTTCCTCTCAATGTATCGTTATAGTTTGACCCAATGAGATTCTCGAAGTTCAAAACCGTATCCACTCCGGCCCCAACCGTGTTCTGTGCCGTAGTCGTTTTAATACTCACTCCGACTCCGGCACTAGCCGTAGCGTAACTCAAGGTATCGATTCCATCTCCCCCGTCTAGGGTATCGTCACCAACACCTCCGTCGATCGTGTCATGACCCAAACCACCATCGATTGTGTCGTTCCCTACCCCTCCGGAGATCGTGTTGTCTCCCGTATTTCCGGTTAATACATCGTCATATGAACTCCCGATGATATTCTCGATACTCATCAAGATATCTATCCCAGCACTTCCGGTGTTCTGTGCTGATGTATTCGATAATGCTACGCTCACTCCTCCGGCGGCCGTAGCATACGATACTGTATCCATGCCGTTTCCGCCGTCGATAGTATCGTTTCCACCTCCACCGTTGATCGTGTCGTCTCCGTTATATCCCCGAATGATATTATCCGAACCGTTACCGCTTAGAATATCGTTGTAGTTACTCCCATACAGTCTTTCAAAATTCAAAATCGTATCGTTTCCGTTCCCGATGGTATTCTGAACGCCAGTTATGTTTAATGAAACGGTAACTCCCGCACCCGAATCGTAATACGATACGGCATCGATTCCATTTCCCCCGTCTAAAATATCGTCTCCTGTTCCTTTGCCCGCGTAGATGATATCGTTTCCGTCCAGACCCAATATCGTATTGCCTAAAGCGTTTCCTCTCAATGTATCGTTATAGTTTGACCCAATGAGATTCTCGAAGTTCAAAACCGTATCCACTCCGGCCCCAACCGTGTTCTGTGCCGTAGTCGTTTTAATACTCACTCCGACTCCGGCACTAGCCGTAGCGTAACTCAAGGTATCGATTCCATCTCCCCCGTCTAAAATATCATTTCCATCTTTGCCTTCAATAGTGTCATTGCCTCCGAACCCGGAGATTGTGTCAAAGCTTCCGTTCTCGATTAAGTCACCCGAAAGAATATCATCGCCCGATGTTCCGTTTAATACCAGATCATCCCGTACGGAGATAATCTGCACCAGTGTGCTCCCTGTGGCGCTCAATGCTCCTCCAGTACCCTGATCGCTCACATTGCCGTCATTGAAGACCCAATCTATCTGTATGCTAGAAGGTGGCATATCACTAGTATTGCTGTAAGCGATGGCATGTACGGTTTGATCCACTAGCGTCTGGGTTGCATTAGCATTAAAAGAGATGACGAGTGTTCCATCCGCATAATAATAAGTACCGACTACAGTTCCGGATACACTTACGTCTCCCTCAGATGTTCCGGCTACGATTCCGGCTCCGGAAAACTGATCTTCGATGTTTGCATCACCGTGTCGTGCCAGAGTCAATGTCGATCCGTTGTAGTTATCGATTGTTTTGAGCTCGGTATCACGGATAGTGCCGCTGCTCCCCATGAGAGTGACCGGTGTCCCATTTTCGATATAGGTCAGGTCCTGAATCGCCGTTGTAACGATTCCATCACCATCAAAAGAGGTATCCAGCGAGCCGTCGATGTTATAACGGACCACAGTAAAATCTCTACTTCCGTCGATCGTAGCGGTTCCGACTACGACAATTTTTCCATCCGGCTGCAGGCTCATGCTATAACCGATATTAGAATCTGTACCAATGTCGGTCGATATTTTACCGCTGACACCGAAAGAGGTATCCAGCGAGCCGTCGATGTTATAACGGACAATTGCAAAGTCGGTAGTAGAGTTTGTAGCGTAACCACCCAACAGGATTTTTCCGTCAGATTGAATTACGACACTATAGGCAATATCCGCTGATGTTCCAACCGGAGTGATTATCATCCCGTCATCGCTGAAAGTGGTGTCGAGCGAACCGTCGGAATTGTACCGGACGACGGCGAAGTCGCTACTCGACCCGCTACCGCTGAAACCGGCGACGATTATTTTTCCGTTATCCAGAACAGTGACACTTTGGGCGGCTGAGTAATCGGATACGGCGGTCAATACAATGCCGTCACTGTCAAAGGACGTATCGAGTGAACCGTCGCTGTTATACCGTACAAGGGCGAAAACCTCGTTACTGAATCCGGCCACCAAAATTTTGCCGTCTGCTTGGAGAGTGATATCTTTGCCGGAATCAAAATTAGTTCCCAGATCGGTTGACACTTTTCCGTTAGTGCCGAAAGTGGTATCGAGTGAACCGTCACTGTTATAGCGGGCAAGGGCAATATCGTTTGTGTTATTTGTTGTACCGGCAGCCAGAATTTTCCCATCCGATTGTACAACAATGCTATTGATCGAGTCGTAGGAAAAAAAATTCGTAGTAACCATACCGTCGCCGTCGAAGGTTATATCAAGTGTACCGTCGCTGTTATAGCGGACGATAGCAAAATCATTATCATTGGATGCATTTCTACTTGAACCGGACAAAAGGATCTTCCCGTCATCCTGAACTATTACGGAGTCGGCAGAATCATAACTGGTGCCGACTGCCGTTATCACGATTCCGTTATCGCCAAGGGTAGTATCAAGACTGCCGTCACTGTTATAGCGGACAAGGACAAAATCGTATTTGCTGCCGTTGGCACGGTAGCCTCCCACCACAATTTTGCCGTCTGGCTGAATAAAGACGCTTTGTGCCGTATCAGCAAGATTATTTCCTGTAAAAAGAGTGGGTGGCGTGTTGATGGACATGCAAAAATCCTTATAAAAAGTTATCAAATGAATATAGTTTAACTATAATCATTAATCAAAAAAGTATTATACAATCTATATTAACAAACTAGAACAATAATTAGTTGAAAAATTCTCTATTTGTATTATGTGTGGATTTTAATACGTGAATATGGGAAGTATAGTAAAGAGTCCGAAAACTAAATAATAAGTGAAAGTCACATCAAGCAGTGGGAGATAGTTGTTATTTTATGAACAACCATCTCGGAATGGGGAAGTGAAAGTTAAAAATTCTTATCAAACCAATCCGCAACTTGACTTCTAATCGTATGGCGTAATTGAATCCCTGCGACAAAATTATTGTGCTGTGCTTTGTTCAGCAAGCTGACAAGGGCATTGCGTCGTTTGGAAAGGAACGGATGGTCAATTTGTCCCGGGTCACCCATAATGACGAGTCGTGTTTCATCCCCCATACGGGTTCCTATGAGCTTTAGGGTAGCATTGGTCATATTTTGAGCCTCATCGATAATGACGAATTTACGCGAGATTGTCGTTCCGCGCAGATGGGCGATGTCCATGACCTCGATATTGTATTTTTTCATAAATACTTCGGTAGCATTTTCCCGTTTAATAGAATTGGTGTTGCCCGTGTATTCGACCCGTGCGTCGATAGAGCGCTTGCTTTGATGCTCGATCGTAAAGTTGACCGCCGAGTAGAGGGGATACATAAAATAGCCGAGCTTTTGTTCTTCGTCCCCTTTACGAAATCCCAATTCTGCTTGCTGATCGTTGGAAGTAACGGTGTTACGGGCATAGACGATCCCCTCAACGATCCCTTCTTCGACCAATTCCAGTCCCGCTTGCAGTGCGACCAGCGTTTTTCCTGATCCGGTAGAACCTGCGACTACGGTGACGTAGTTTTGGGGATGGGTCATCATCGCATAATAGAATTTTTGTTCCAGATTGAGAGGACGAACCAATTCTTCGTTGAAATGTTCTCCAAAGCGTCGATCGAAATCGCACCATTCGATTTGGTTGTTAAAACAAAAAGCGTGGCGCTGTATTCCCGTCTCGTACATCTCTGAAGAGGTGCTGAGCGCTTTTTGGACAAATGTGATTTGATCAAAATTATGGTGCTCGACATCTGCGGGGAGAACGGGTGTCTCTTCATACTCATAGTTATAGGTAAAGTCGATTTGTTCCGGTGCTTCGACGCTGCTGTTGCGGATGCTTTGCGTTCGGATTCCTCGAATCTCGGCGGCAATTCGAAACGACATATCGTTGCTGAGAAGGGTAAGATCATAGTCATCAGCGATTTCGGCGATTTTCGCGTCATTTATCCCTTTGGGTTCGGAGAAGTTATGCGATACACGGTAGTTCTCCCGGTGAACGATAAAGAGATCGATAAGGTTGGCCTCGCCGCCATGGAGAGAGCGGTCAAAATTGAGTGCCAATCGGTAGTAGCGGTCATTTTTACACTCATCGACATCAACATGCTTACGAACGCATTCGGGGAGTTCTATAAAGCTGATCGGTTCACCCCATGCCGCATCGGCAAGACGAAAAAATTCACGTGCTTGGAAGCCTGCTTCGGAGCGCATATCGTCTTTTTTACTGTTAAGTTCGCCTAAAACGATATTAGTGATAACGATACCGTTTTGGTTCTCATCACTGATTCGTAAAATGTTGGTTGGATCATCTAAAATAACGGAGGTGTCGAGGAGATAGCAGTTTTGAGTTGGACTCATCACAAAGAACCCTTTTTATAGGAATTCTCTATGGTAGTGAAAGAAAGCTTAAAGATATTGAAATTAGAGGTAATACCCTTTGATTCCGTTCATAGTAGAACCCATGTTGAGTAGTATCATATCAGCAATAACAAGTGCCGCCATTGATTCGGCAACAACCGAACCGCGCACAGCGACACATGGATCGTGCCGCCCTTTTAGGGAAACACTGACGCTTTCATTGGAGGTGTTGGTACTCTCCTGATCGATAAAGATCGATGGGGTAGGTTTAAAATGGACGCGGAGGATAACATCGTCTCCATTACTCATTCCGCCCAAAATTCCCCCTGAATGGTTGGATTTAAACCCTTTGGGAGTAATCGGATCATTGTTTTGAGAAGCGAGTAATTCTGCACTGTGTATTCCCTCGCCAATCTCAACTGCTTTTACGGCATTGATCCCCATCATCGCTTCTGCGAGTATTGCATCAAGTTTATAATAAAGCCCCTCTCCCAATCCGACCGGAAGGTTCGAGATTTTCACCGTAGCGACGCCGCCGACTGAGTCATGAGCATTTTTTGCTTCCAAAATAGCCGCTTTTTGAGCTTCTTCAACGTTTTTATCGAGAGCATAGATAGGGCTGTTCTTTGGATAACTAAAGTCGAGGGCATGCGCTTCGATTCCGTGGATTGCACTGATACCGCTGGCAAATTCAATTCCCAAAGAACGGAGCATCAGTTTGGCCACCGCACCTCCTGCAACCCGCGCTGCTGTTTCACGTGCACTTGAGCGTCCGCCGCCGCGATAGTCGCGTAAGCCGTATTTGTGAAAATAGGTAAAATCGGCGTGTCCCGGTCGGAAGATATCTTTGACATTGGAGTAGTCACCGCTCTTTTGATCGGTGTTGTAGATCACTAATGTTATCGGGGTTCCGGTACTAAAGCCTTCGAAAACACCGCTGAGGATTTCAACTTTGTCGGCTTCTTTGCGAGCGGTTGCAAACTCGTTTTGTCCCGGTTTACGGCGGTCAAGCTCGCTTTGAATAAAGGCTTCATCGATCTCTAATCCGGCAGGAACACCGTCAAGAACACAGCCGATTGCTTTGCCATGCGACTCGCCGAAGGTGGTCATTGTGAAACGTTCCCCGAAGCGATTCATTTGAGTTCCTTTGATAGCATTTCAAGCGCTATTTGCGCCGCTTCCTGTTGGGCTTGTTTCTTGCTTTTTCCCTGTGCGGAAGCATATCGTTTTCCGTCGATGATGACGGCAACCTCAAACTCTTTTTTGTGGTCAGGTCCGTGCGCGGCGATCAGTTGATATTCGGGTGTTGTTCCGTAATGGGCTTGGGTTAGCTCTTGCAGAGAAGTTTTATAGTCTTTAAAGAGCGAATCAAGCGAAATATCGGGATGAACGTGTTCGAGAAGTTTGATCGTGATCTCTTGTACTTTGCCCAAACCGGTTTCAAGGTAGATGGCACCCATAAGGGCTTCGAAGGCATTTGAAAGCAATGAGCTTTTGGTTCGTCCACTGTTGTTCTCTTCGGCATTGGAGAGATAGATGTGTTCACCCAATTCCAAGTGGTTTGCCAAAGAGGTAAATCCCCCTTCGTTGACGAGTGAAGCGCGCATTTTAGAGAGTTTCCCCTCATCAAAATCACGAAACTTTGTATAGAGATATTCTCCGACGATCAAATCGAGTACCGCGTCGCCTAAAAACTCGAGGCGCTCATTATTGTAGGGCTGTTTGTAGCTTTTATGCGTCAGCGCTTCAATAAGGAGCTCTTTCTTTTTAAAGGTGTACCCTAAGCGTTCTTGCAGGGTTTCTAAATTATTCATTACCGTGTTAATCCTTGTTTAAATTTTTCCGCCTCTTCTCGGGCGATTTGGTCGCATTGTTCATTTTCGGGATGACCGTTATGCCCCCGAACCCAGACGCCGTTTATACGATGTCCGGCAGAGACGGCAATGTATTCGTGCCATAGATCGGGATTTTTGACCTTGGCAAAATTGCGTTTTACCCACCCCTCCAGCCACTCGTTAATCCCTCGGATTACGTAGCTCGAATCGGAGATGATGGTGACATCACAAGGCTCTTTTAGTGCGCGAAGTCCTTCGATTACCCCAAGCAGCTCCATACGATTGTTGGTCGTATGGGCTTCCCCGCCGCGGACGATGCGCTCTTTGTCTCCGTAACGCAAAATGGCTCCATACCCGCCCGGTCCCGGATTACCCAGCGCCGAACCGTCACTGAAGAGAGTTATTTTCTTCAAACCGTTCCTTTGTGAGGTTCATAATACCGTGGACTGAATCAATCGCATGGCAATGCGGGCAGCGGTGAAACGGCAAAAATGAGATTGCATTACATTCATCACACGTGTATTCAAACTGCAGCGTCGCTTTTTGCATGCCGCATCGGTGCAGAGCAATGAGGGTGTCGAGTTCGAATATGGAACTCCCCTCTGCCAGATTAACCGATCCTTTTGCCGTGAAAAGCTCGCGTAAATACGTGTTACTTGCAATTATATCCAAATCAAGATTTTCATCCCCAATCCGCCATAAAATATCGCTCAAACGGGTGCTTAGAGATTGGTCATAATGTTTCCATCCTAGCAGCGGGCGGAAAGTAAAGAGCCATTCAAAAACCATATATCCGAGTTTATGGTGGCTTTCATAGAGATCGATAAGTTTTTGGGCTTTCTCGTCTATGTTGATTCGGTGGTCGCCGATGAGGATGCGGCATTCGAGATACAGTTTTTCACTTACCGTATCGGGAGAGAGCTCGAGGAGCGATTCCATCACCTCTAACGCTTTATCGTATTGTTGGAGTTGTTCATAAATTAATATGAGAAAGTGCAGGGCTGAGGGTGTTCGTGGATGATTTTGGAGGACTTGGAGGAATGTCTGACGGGAACGTTCCAGAAATCCGGCCTTGAAAAAACTTTTTCCCAGAAGCAGCAGGGCATCTTTTTGAAAAATAGGGTCACGGTTTTTGGAAAGAAGTGCATGATAGATTTCAACACTTTTCTCATAATTTCCCTGATGCTCAAAACTTTGAGCCAATAACAGCCACGATTCACTGGAAAGAGAGTTTTGTTGAACCTGCTCTGTTAGTTTAGCTCCTTCTCCTATCGATTCGAATTTGCCCAAAAATGATTCGAGATCACGGAGCTCTTTAGCGGCTTTATGCCGACCCCACCAATAGCTTAGGAAGGAGAGGATAAAGAGGAGGATAAAAAAAACGACAACACCGAAAAGGGGATCGCGAAATTCAATAAAAAATGTGTCCATTCCGTATTATATCCGTGAAAAGGTTATTTCGCGAACGGTTTGTCCGTCCGGATCCAGCGCATAGTGAACGGAAGGCTCATTCGCATAACTACACGTATCATTTTTGCAGACCAAGTCGGCTCGGGGTGTTAAGATGTCACCGATCCCTTGATGATATTTGTTTTTGATCAAAGGGGATACGATGTGAATGGATGAGATTTTTTTTCCTGAGGGATCAGAACTGATTTGGGCTATCACGTTTTTACCCCTCTTAATCTGGTAGATCGATTCAGGGTGCTCAGGTGAAATCTGGGTGAATTTATCAAAGCTAAAACCGTTTAGACGGGTATTGACTTCCTCAAACGGGACGTTTGGATGGATAGAACCCAATCCCTCTTCGCTAATTACGAGCGGATAGGGGAACTCGTCACTTTGGGTTGAACATCCTGCAAAGATCACTATTGCGACGAGTGCGAGCAGAAGCTTCAAAATACCCGCTCCACCATGAGCTGGATCGAAACACGGCCATTCCACTCATTTTTATTGACGGTATAGCTGCACGACATCTTTTTGTCCTCAGGACATGCCAATGTTCGTCGAAAGGCGATGAGTTCGAGGGTTTTGGAGCTCACTCGGGATGGGCGCAGTTCCAGACGGCTGTGGGACTGGTCGCTGCCGAAGAGTTTGACCGTTACCACTTCCGCATCGCGAATCAGAAAACGGGGACGTGGATTTCCCTCACCATAAGGCTCAAAGCGCTCCAGAATTTCCAATAGCTGAAAGTTTATCGCCTCATGCTCCAACTCTCCGATGATCTCATTGTGCGGAATAAAATCGGTCGGATTGACGTTTTTCGAGGCCACGTTGATCCCTCGTCGAAATGCGTCCACATTCTCAGCACTCATGGATAATCCTGCGGCCATCTTATGGCCGCCAAATTTAGCGAGCAGGTGCTCTTGGGATTTGATTAGGGTGTAAAGATCGACATTCCCGATACTGCGGCCGGAACCTTTGGCAATACCGTTATGGATGCTTAGAACAATGGCGGGTTTTTGAAAATGGTTCACTAGGCGGGAAGCGACAATTCCGACGACTCCCTCGTTCCAGTGCTCACCGGCAACGACAATGATAGAGCTGTTTGGATCGACATGCTGCATTGCTTCGGCTGTGGTCTGGGCTTCCGTCTCTTTTCGCAGAGTATTGAGTGCGCTGAGGAGCTCAAATTGATGATACGCTTTCTCTGTCGTATCGGCCAGTAAAAAGTCGAGGGCGATTTTTGCATCTTCGAGCCGTCCCGCAGAGTTAATACGAGGAGCGATCTGAAAAGCGATATCTTCCGAAGATACGGTAGAACGGTTAAGAAAATCACGAATCATGGCAAAAGGGGAGAGGGTAGAATTCTGCATCATCTCCAACCCCGTTTTGACAATGGAGCGATTGATCCCGATAAGCGGCATCACATCGGCGATAATGGCAAGGGCCAAAAACGGGAAAAACTGCCGCATGTTAATGGTGAGTTCCAACTCTTGTTTGAGCAGACCCATCAGCAGCCATCCTACTTGCGCACCGCAGATATCCTTGAACGGATAGGGACAATCGATTTGTTTCGGGTTGATAATCGCATACGCATCCGGCAGGGTATCAGAGGGAGTATGATGGTCGGTAATAATCAGGTCTATCCCTCTCGATTGACACACCTCTGCCGCTTCGATTGCGTTGATCCCGTTGTCAACGGTAAAAATAACATCGGCATCGAGCCGTTCCAATACATTTTTCGAGACTCCGTATCCATCGGTAAAACGGTTCGGTATCGTAGTGATCAGAGGGTAGGGGATGAGGTCAAAAAACCGCTTAACGATTGCGGTAGAAGTAACCCCGTCGACATCATAATCGCCGACGAGTGCGATACGTTCATTGTTTCGGATAGCGCGGGCGAGCCGCTCGGCACCTTTCTGGGCATCTTTGAGCTGGCTTGGGTGAGGAATGTCGGAGAGTTTTTCGCTTTGTGCCTCAAAACGGCGTGCTAAAAAACTCCCGAGTGTTGTATGATCGAGAAGGGGTACCTCAGGCAGGATTGGCATGTGCAAAGGTTGCTTTCACAAATCCGAGGATTGAGGCGTTAGGACTTTGAAGACGTGAGGTGAATTCAGGGTGGAACTGTACCCCTAAAAACCATGGATGGGCCGGAATTTCGACTGCTTCGATCAAACCGTGGGATTCTCCTGTTACGACCATTCCTGCTTTTTCAAGTGCTTCACGGTACGTCGGATTGGCTTCGTATCGATGACGGTGACGTTCAAAGATAAGCGGTTCATTGTTGTAGGCGGAACGGAGGTTGGAACCTTCTTTAGTCTCACACGGATATTCGCCCAAACGGAGTGTTCCCCCCATTGGCGAATGGTGTGTACGCAATTGTGTTTCCCCTGATTGGTCGATGAAGTTGTCGATAAGATAGATCATCGGATGCGTCGTATCCGGGCTAAATTCGATAGAGTTGGCATCTTCATAGCCGAGGACATTACGGGCATACTCCACGATAGAGAGCTGCATCCCAAGACAGATTCCCAAATAAGGGATTTTATTTTCACGGGCATACCGGATAGCTTGAATTTTTCCTTCGACACCGCGATTTCCGAATCCGCCGGCAACCAGAACCGAATCACAGTCGCTGAGAAGTGCTTCAGCCCCTTGGGTTTCGATTTTTTCACTGTCGACCCAGTGGATGGCAACGCGGGTATCGAGATGGGCACCGGAATGGATGAGTGCTTCGATCAACGATTTATACGACTCTTTGAGTTCCAAATATTTGCCTACAAAGCCGATGGTGACATGATATTTAGGGGAAACGATTTTTTTGACCAACGAATCCCATTGTTCCATATCGGGTTTGAGTTCGCCTAAGCCCAACTCTTTACTGATAGGAGCGAGGATATTTTGTTGGAGAAAACTGAGCGGTACGGCATAAATCGTTAGTTCATCCATTGCTTCGATGATACTGTCGCTGCTGACGTCACACGCGAGAGCGAGTTTCTTTTTAAAGGTTCTTGGGAGTTTTTCTTCGCTTCGGGCAATAATCATCTGTGGAGTGATACCGATACGGCGAAGTTCTTGAACCGAGTGCTGTGTCGGTTTGCTTTTGTGCTCACCTGCGGCTTTGATGAAAGGGATGAGAGTGACGTGGATAAAAAAGGTCCCTTCAACTTCATCATCGTGTTTCATGGTTCGAATCGCTTCCATAAACGGAAGACCTTCGATATCTCCGACGGTTCCGCCGAGTTCTACTACGAGAATATCGTGCCCTTCACCCGCTTTTTTGATTCGATCGACGATTTCTCCGACGATATGGGGAACAACTTGGATCGTTTGTCCGAGATAGCCACCCGTACGCTCGCGCTCGATAACACTGCTGTAGACTTGTCCCGTCGTAAAATTGCTGGTACGTAAAAATGATGCGTCGAGGAAGCGCTCATAATTTCCGATATCCAGATCGGTTTCGGCACCGTCTTTGGTGACGAATACTTCCCCATGCTCCAGCGGACTCATCGTGCCGGGATCGACATTGATATATGGATCGATTTTGAGCATCCCGACCTCTTTGCCTGAGTGCTTGAGGAGTGCTCCGATGCTGGCAGCCGTGATCCCTTTTCCGAGTGAACTGAGTACACCGCCGGTTACAAAAATATATTTAGTCATTGAGTCATTCCTTAGCGCTTTAGTGTTTTTACGATGGGGTTAAATGGGTCGTGATGATCCAAAACGTCGACAAACTGCCGCTCTTCTTAAGGAACGTATTATATACTTTTAAGACTTATAAATAGCTACTTGAAAAATAAAAAGTGCATAATTCTGCACGGACGCTATAATGAATAGAAGCAAGTGAAAATGTAGCCAATCGGGAAAGATTTCGTTGGCGTAAGGAAATCAGTGGAATCGGCACTCTATTACGTTACAACGGCTCTTGGAATATCCATTGTCGTCAACTTGATATTAAAACGGCTGGGGATTTCACAAATCATCGGATATATTATGACCGGTGTGGTGGTCGCGTATGCATTTGATTTGCGTCATATGGACAATTCGCATGCGCTGGAATCGATTGCCGAGTTCGGAATTGTTTTTTTGATGTTTACGATCGGTTTGGAGATGTCGTTGCAGCGTCTCGCAAGGATGAAAATCGATGTCTTTTTTAACGGCTTCTTGCAAACCACGATTACAGCATCTATCTTTTTTGCATTGACTTACGGTGTTTTTCATTTGAACCTGGCGACATCATTGATTGTTTCCATGTCGCTTGCCCTCTCCTCAACAGCAGTAGTCCTGAGTTATCTTAAGTCAACCAAAGAGATCACACGTCCGTATGGACAAAGATCGATGGGGATTCTCATCTATCAAGACATTGCCGTTATCCCTATTCTTTTATTGATCGGTTTTTTGGGGACAGGCGGGGATATTGCTTCGGTTTTGATTCAAACGGCTCTGAGTGCTATTGTGATTGTAGGATTGTTGTTTGTTGTCGGGAAAAAGGTGATGGCATGGTTGCTCCATTTCTCCTCATCGAGCAATGTCGAAGAACTTTTTATGGGATCGGTTCTCCTTATTGTCGTCGGAGCTTCTTTGGCAGTTCATGCTTTCGGCTTTACCTATTCGTTGGGAGCGTTTATCGCAGGGATGATCATCGCGGAGACGCGTTATCATCACAAAGTCGAATCGGACATCGCCCCGTTTAAAGATCTCTTGTTGGGGACGTTTTTTGTAACCGTCGGGATGAAAATCGATTTGGCATTTTTTGCGTTGCATGCACTTGAAGTAATGGGATTATTGATTGCCATTATGCTGATAAAAGCGGTCGTTATTTTCGGAGTCGTCAACATCTATTCAAAGTCCAAAACAGCGTTTAAAGCCTCTATCGCAATGGCGCAGGTCGGAGAATTTTCATTTGCGGTTTTTGCTTTGGCGAGCAATCATAAACTTCTGGATGGGGCCTTGTCTCAAATGTTGGTATTAGCGGTCGTATTGTCGTTACTGATTACCCCTTTTATCCTCTCCAATATTTCAAAAATCAGCGCTTTTTTCTTTCGTGAACCGGGGGTTGTCGAAGATTTCAGTATGCTAAGTACGGAAAAAAATCATATTTTAGTGTGCGGATACGGGATTGTCGGACGTTTTGTAGTTAAAGCTCTTCGTGCTGAGGGGGTTAGTTACATTATTATTGACAACAGTTACAAGCATGTTCAAGAAGCGATAGCTCATGGAGAAAAAGCGTATTACGGAGATATGTCAAAAACTGCTATTTTGGATAAAGTACATGCCGCAGATGCCGCGAGCGTCATTGTGACATTGGATAATTTAGAGAAAAAGCGATTGGTTTGTGAAGCAGTTCTTGATTATGCACCCAAAGCAAAAGTAGTGGTTAAAGTTGTCAGTCTGGAGGAGAAGCGAACCTTACGCGATCTTCCGATCAGCGTAACGGTGGATGGGAAACGTGAAGTCGCAGCCCGCCTTGTGAGCGAAGCGCTTTATTGCGATATATGATTTATTTTGGCGGTTGTTCTGTAACGAGCCATTGAAGATAGCGGATGGACCAGTCTAAATCTTCGATTGCAATATCAATCGCTTCGAGTGGCTGATCCAAATTGACTTTTAACTCTTTAAGACGTTGTTTTAAATACTGAGCCATAGAGTAATAGGTATTAAGCGAAGTATCATCTTGCGCTTTGATGATCAGATCTTCGAGTGTCTCAACGAGGGCTTTTTCATTCGGGAAAATATTTCCCGCTTTGCGAAGGGTTCGCTGCACCTTTTGCAGATGCGGCATATCAACTTTGAATTTTTCAGGATTTGCGGACATTAATTACCTCGTGATCCCGGTTTGATTGCTTCAGAACCATCAGCGCACAACGGACAAGCATCCGGTGCGTACATTTCAAAATCGAAATCAGCGAGTGCAAACAGCGGTTTATCAGCCGGTAAGGCACAGTTGGATTTTCGCTCCAAAGCACTCCCGTCACGTTTGCAAAAACCACGGTTGGCAAGAGCCGCGAATCCGACGACGACACCGCCGAGGGCTTCGATCGCCTTTGCTGCTTCCATGGCTGAGCCGCCGGTTGTGATAATGTCTTCACAAATGAGGACTTTTTCACCTGCGCTGATTTCAAATCCACGGCGGATTTGCATCTCACCGTTTACCCGTTCCGCAAAAATTGAGCGTTTGTCGAGTGCGGTTGCAAGGGCAAAGCCTGCGATCAAACCGCCAAGAGCCGGAGCGCATACGGTATCAATTTCGATTCCGTTGGCTTGAATGTTTGCAGCCAGTGCATCGGCGAGAAGCTTCGCCGTGCGAGGTTGTTCCAAGACTTTCGCCGATTGAAGATAATAAGCAGAATGATTGCCCGAGCTGAGTTTAAAATGCCCTTCGAGCATCGCGCTCGCATCGAGATAGATTTGTTTGATATCCATTAGGGTTATACCGTCAAGATATCTTGCTCTTTATTTTTGAGCAATTCTTCGATTTTAGCAATAAATTTATCGGTGATTTTTTGGACTTTATCTTGAGCACTTTTGGACTCATCGACGGTTACCAATTTGTCTTTTTCGAGTACTTTGATTTTGTCATTTGCTTTTTTACGGTCATTACGTACCGCAACTTTTGCATCTTCCGCCATACCGCGTGCTTTTTTCGCAGTATCTTGACGTTGATCTACTGTCATCGGAGGAAAGAAAAGTTTGATTTCGGTTCCGTTGTTATTTGGATTGACACCGATATCGGCTTTCATGATCGCTTTTTCGATGACTGAGAGCATCGATTTGTCCCACGGAGAGATGGTGATGGTAGTTGCATCGGTTGCGAGTACGCTTGCCGCTTGATCGATCGGGGTCATTGAACCGTAGTTATCGATACGAACATTATCCAAAATTTTTGTTGTGACTCTCCCTGTTCGGAGTGTACGGAAATTACTCAATAGGTGATCACAACTTCCTTGCATTTTTTCTTCACAAAATTGATAGACTTCGTTTAGCATGAAATTCCCTTCGTCTTATTTGGTGGTTTTGTTGATATCGTTTACGACATTGATCGTCGGTGCTGCAACGTTATTGTTCTCTACCATTGCATCTACAACGGAAGCACTTTTTTGCTCAGCGTAAAAATAGCCCAATGCGATTGTATTGACAACGAAAACAAATCCGAGGAAAAAGGTAACTTTTGCTAAAAAAGTTCCCGGTCCTTTAGCTCCAAATACCGATTCATTTGAGCCGCTGTAAGCCCCTAAACCGATGCTAGAACTTTTTTGTAAGAGTACAGCGATGGTGATCATAACAACCAAAACGATCTGCACGATGAGCAGTATACCTGTCATGTTTATCCTTGATTTTTTAAAAAGTTCGCGATTATAGCATAGTGTTGATGAACCCCTTATGAAAGTAAGTCAGCAATCATGGTGAGGGTTTAAACTGTTTGTGACTAAAATTCCTTATCTAATATGAGGTGAGTATGTATGGATACCAAACGACTGATCGTTTTTGGCGGTATTATTGCCGCAATTGTTATTGGAATGAGTTTTTTTTCTCCTAAGCTTCAAATGAAACAAGAATCAATAAAACTTCCGGTTGTTTCGGTGAGCACTTTTTCATTATATGAAGTTGCTCATGCGGTTGCAGGGGAATCGTTGGAGATACATCCGATTATACCGCTGGGAACGGATGCTCACATGTTCTCTCCGAATCCTAAACAGGTGGCCGGCATTACCGAATCGGCATTGTTTATCTACAACGGTGCGGGATTTGAGACGTGGGCGGAAAATTTGAAACAAACCTTGCCTAAAACGACGCAGGTTATCGATATGAGTCAGCATGTTGCATTGATCAAAAGCGAAGGGCATGGGGATCATGATCAAGGAGAAGAACATCATCATGAGGGTATGTACGACCCTCACTATTGGCTTGATATCGACAATATGATCAAAATGACACAGATGCTCGATCGTGAGTTTTCTAAACTCTCTCCGGTAAATGCAGAGCTGTATCACGGGAATGCCGCTGCTTATATCGGAAAACTCCAGAAACTAAAATCTGAATATGCTGCCGGATTGGCCGAATGCAAGAATCGCACCCTGATTACCAACCATGATGCATTCGGGTACTTGGCAAAAGCGAATCATCTTGAAAATGTGTCGGTCATCGGCCTCTCCTCGGATGAACAGCCGAGTGCAAAAAATATTGCCGATA
Source organism: Sulfuricurvum sp. (assembly GCF_028712165.1). Classification (GTDB taxonomy): domain Bacteria; phylum Campylobacterota; class Campylobacteria; order Campylobacterales; family Sulfurimonadaceae; genus Sulfuricurvum. The sequence continues at coordinate 51,739 of NZ_JAQTQR010000004.1, forward strand.
TTATTAGTTTAGTAAAAGAACACGGGGTAAAAACTATTTTCTTCGAAGAGTTTATAAACGACAACGTCTCCCAAACGATCGCACGCGAGACGGGAGCAAAGGCCCAAAGCCTCCAACCGTTAGAGAATATTAGTGAAGATGAGTTAAAATCGCATCAAACGTATCTCACGATTATGGATGAGAACTTGAAAAAACTACGTGAAGCGATGGAGTGCCGTTGAAATTTTCCCCGAGTCTTTTCGATGTGAACAGCCTCAACTTTGAACGACAGGGAAATCTTGTCCTCAAAGGGGCGACATTTCGTATTTTACCGGGGGAGTATTGTGCCATTATCGGACCAAACGGCGGAGGGAAGACAACCCTTATCCGTCTTTTGCTGGGGCTTGAAAAACCGACATCGGGTGAGATTAAACTGTTCGGTACTCCGCAAAACCGCTTCCGTGATTGGAACCGTATCGGATATGTCCCTCAGCGCTCCGCTCTCGTAGATAGCACATTTCCCGCAACAGTGCGTGAAGTGGTAGGGATGGGACGATATGCCAGACGGGGAATTTTAGGATTTGAATCCGCCGAAGACAAAGCTGCTATCGCAGAGGCGATGGAGCTGATGGGAGTTAGTGATTTGTCAGACCGCCTCATCGGCAATCTTTCCGGCGGTCAGCGTCAGAGGGTAATGATTGCCCGTGCACTGGCCTCTAAGCCTGATGTGTTGATTGTGGATGAACCCAACACCGGGGTTGATGTTGAATCGCAGCACCGCTTTTACGAACTGCTTCGAACTCTAAACCGTACCAGAAAAATGTCCATCCTTTTTATTACTCACGATATCGGTGTGATTGCCGAGGATATTAGTCGTGTTTTATTTGTCAACCAAACGTTGCTGGTTTCTCAAAGTCCGGCTGAAATGATCCGGTGTGACGAGATGAGCCGGCTTTACGGAGTACCTGCCCATGTCGTTTGTCATAATCATTAGGATGCGATCATGATGGAAATGTTAAATTATCCCTTTATGCAGCGTGCTTTTGTCGCAGGGCTGATGATCGCCGTTTTGGCATCATTGAGCGGATCTTTTATCGTTTTACGCCGCTACTCGCTGCTCAGTGAAACTCTGGCGCATGTCTCTTTAGTCGGGGTCTCTGTGGGACTCTTATTTGGCATGAGTCCGCTTTGGATGGCGGTTTTGGCCTCTTTGGTTGCCTCGTGGATGATTGAGTATCTGCGAAGCGTTCATGGGATGTATTCGGATTCGGTTCTGGCGATTTTCTTATCGGGTTCATTGGCTTTAGCGATCGTGATCGTCTCACTGGCAGGATCGTTTAATGCCTCACTGTTCAGTTATTTGTTTGGTTCGATTCTTTCGGTCAGCGTAGAGGATTTATGGGTAATGGGGATTTTCGGATCACTGGCGATGGGATTGCTGCTCGTCTTTTTCAAAGAGCTCTATTTTATAGCTTTTGATGAGGATGTCGCTCGTGCCGGGGGAATCCGGGTCACAATGTTGAACTTTATGCTCGTCAGTGTGATTGCTATCATTATCGCTCTCTCTATCCGAGTGGTCGGAACATTACTCATCGGGGCATTGATGGTGATTCCTGCCGTTGCCGCGATCCGATTCGGGATGGGTTTCTATCCTACTACGCTGCTAGCGATAGGATTAGCCCTTATCTCCGTAGTCATCGGGCTCAGTGCTTCGTACTTTTTCTCCCTCCCAAGCGGTGCGGCGATCGTCTTATGTTTGTTAGTTATTTTTATCGTCGCATTGGTCGTTAATCGCCGATGAGCAGTGCCTGTCATGAGTTTTCCCGCTACGCCGCCGAGTACGGCAGCCGCAATGTTATTCAGCGTCTTGTTGCCCAAAAACTGATTTCTTCCACCCCTGATCAGCCTAAATGTATTTTGGATTTGGGATGCGGAAACGGTACCCTTTATTCACTCATCGATTGGGAGTGTGATCATTTCGTCGGCGTTGATTTTTCTGAGCAGATGCTCGAACATCACCCTAAGCTAGAAAATGTCGAGTTGATTTTGGGCAATTTTAATAATCCGGAATTATTTGAGAGGCTAAGTGATAAAACATATGATCGTATCTATTCCGCTTCGGCATTGCAGTGGTCGGATGATTTGGAAAGTGTCTTCAAATCTTTATCCTCACTTAACACACCGATGTCACTCGCAATCTTTTCATCAGGCACTTTTAAAACATTGCATGAATGTGCGGGAGTCACTCCATTGCTTCGAAGCAGTGAGGAAGTAATCTCAATCGCAGAAAAATATTTCAATGCACAGTTTGAAGTTTTACACACTACTTTGGAGTTTGATTCCGTCCGAGAGATGTTTCGCTACATCAAGCGCAGTGGTGTTAGCGGCGGCCGAAGAGTGCTAGACTTTTCACAAACAAAACGGCTTATGGAAACTTATCCTCTCAATTATCTCGAATTTGAGATCGTGTTTATTACTTCTATAGTGTAATTTCTAATAACAAAGGCCTCTTTGTATCCTTTTTTATATTGTTGTTTACTGTTTGTTTAAAAAGTATTTCATTTTTATTTACTTTCCGGATTTATCATTTTCTTATCTTTAGTTGATAGGAGAAAATCATGAAAACGCAAATACTCGTTTCAGCGGCTTTGGCCGCATTACTTCTTGGTACAACTGTTCTTCAAGCCGAAGTGGGGGATTACGGATTTGACAGCGAGGGTGGGTTCAATCATCCGACAGCAAGGATAAAACATACTGACAGTTTTGGAGATACGTATTATTCTTTGAAAGCGAAAAATGCCAAAGCGTGTGTCGATAAAGAAACACATGCCCAACATCAAAAGCTAAAAAATACTCCTTCAGAGGTGCTTCAAGCCTTAAATAAAACGTTTGAGGCGATAAAAGCTCTTGATAAAGGGGAAGTGAATTTGGCGAAAAATAGCTTGAGTTCTGCAACAGATCTATTTGATACGGCACTCAAGGCCAATCCAAAATTAAAACGGGTTCCTGTTTCGGTGGATGTAGAGGTGAATGAACTTGATCTTTCACCAAATGAGATTAAAACGCTCCTCAAAATGGCAGACAATGCGCTCACTCAAAAACGGACACAGGATGCACGTGATCTGCTGATACCGCTGAGAGATGAAATGACAACAACAACACAGTACCTTCCGATGGAGCTCTATCCCAAAACAACGAAAGCTGCCCTCGACGCTCTGAATAAAGGGGACAAAAATAAAGCGCTTCAGACGCTGAAAGAGGGATTGAGTACGATTGTAACCGAGTCCGTCATAGAACCTATCCCGTTACTTGAAGCTCAAGAGAATATTACAGAGGCTTTACATCTAGACAAAAGCAAGAAAAAAGAGGCAATACAGCGGCTTGATATTGCAAAAATGGAGTTAAACAAAGCGGTCTTACTTGGCTATATGGATGAGAACTCACAAGAGTATAAACATTTGAAAACACAGATAGAAAAAATTCAAAAAGGGGATGGTACGGAATCCCGTTTAGAAACATTCTATGATGATATCAAAGATTCTTTTTCAAGTTTGATCAAAAAAGCACAAAGTGAATCGCATAAACTTCTATCCAGTATAAAAACGTCGTGATAAGGTAGAGCCTAAATTTAAACTCTTATTTATAATGATAGGTTAAATCAAAATAGATACACTTTTTTGATGTAAAGCGTTATACTATTCCTACAATATAGAATTCTCATAAGGAGAACATTATGCGAGGAATTGAAAAATACGATAACCTCAAAGAGGTTATCCCCAATCTTATGCCAGTACTTCGAGATGCGGTTCAGTCAGAGTTTTTAGAAATCAAAAAAATTGATAAAGAATGTGAAAAATTTATTGCGACCTGTGAACAATTTCCTGAGCTTAAAAAGGCAGAATACGTTATCTTCTCGCAACATATTAAAAAAAATGAGCACAAGTATGAGATGTTTGTCTTTATTGACGGAGCGGGAAATACGGTTCGTCATATCACGGGGGCAGAAATGGAGCTTTATGGATTGCTTGGATCATGTGCCGATCTTCATGTTTCTGAAGAATATATTGAAAAAGAACTCCATTGTGTCGGCGATGAGTGTCGCCATTGATTCAATATCTTATTATAATCTGAGTGTTTTCAAAACGCCGTTCGCTGCAAATACTCCGCTGGCAAAAGAAGCGGTCAATAAATAACCCCCTGTCGGCGCATCCCAATCGAGCATTTCACCTGCGCAAAACACATTAGGCAGAACCTTGAGCATTAGATCTTCTGTAAGCGCTTCACGCTTCACGCCACCTGCGGTGCTGATAGCTTCATCGATGGGCTGCATTTCTGTGATGGTGATAGGAAAACGTTTAATACATGCTGCAACAGCGATGGGATCAGACCACTGATTTTTTGGTAATAATTCACGGATTAGTGCCCCTTTAACCGTTTCTAATCCCGCTTTACGCCAGATATTATCGGTAGATTGTTTAGAGGATGAGGTGAGACGTGATATCAATTCGACTTCTGCAATATAGGGTAAAAGGTCTAAATAGAGGATTGCCGTCCCATGTGCCATAACTTCCTCACGAAGCGGACGCGACAGTGCGTAGACTAATCCCCCTTCGATACCATAGGTTGTTAAAACGGCTTCGGAGGAGCTGACACTCTCTTCTCGGTTGCCGACCCATCCCGATATATTTTTTAACGGCTTGCCTAGATGAGATTTTATAAATTCAGACCAAGCCGCTTTAAACCCGCAGTTTGAGGGTAGCAAAGGATTTATTTCTACACCTTTGGATGCTAACATATTTATCCACGCGCCATCTGAACCCAAACTAGCCCAGCTTCCACCACCCAAAGCTAAAATGGTTGCATCAGCGCTCACGACTACTTCTCCATCGGAACTGGCAAATCGTGAAGAGCCTTCGTCGGTAATTCCCTGCAAGTAATGACGACAATGGACACGGACACCCCGTTTTTTTAATGAAGAGAGCCAGCGTCGTAACAGCGGAGCGGCTTTCATTTCGGTGGGGAAAACCCGTCCCGATGTTCCGACGAACGAATCTACTCCCAAACTCTTCATCCACGCTCGGATTCTAGTAGCATCAAATGAATCGATCATAGGCTTTAACCATGCTTGTTGATCGTAACGGAGGATGAAGTCATCTATTGGTTCATTATGGGTGATGTTAAGTCCCCCTTTGCCTGCCATGAGGAACTTTCTCCCCACCGAGGGTTTCGATTCATAAATATCGACACTCATCCCCGCTGCAGATAAAATATCCGCTGCCATTAACCCTGCCGGTCCCGCTCCGATGATAACGATGTGCTTCTGATTCAACGACTCTCGTTACCGAGGTCCAAAAGGTTTTTCTTTTCTAAGGTATAGAGTTCGTAGCGGATATGTTTGAACTGTTCACTCAAAGCAGGTTCTACTATCTTATAGAGTTCTTCCAAAACGCGAGAAGATTCTTGTCCACGTTTGTAGTTGGCTATGAGTATAGATCGCAGATCGGTGCGGTTCATCTCCGTTTGCATAGTAGGTCGTAATACATCATTTGCACTGTCCCGTGAGGCGAGGAGTACTTCGAGAGGTTCGATGCGGCATTGATGTCGGAGGGATTTGAGTTGTGAGGCGAGTTCCTTGTCATTGTGAACATAGCGCGCTATATCCTCAATCACACGGATTCCCTCTTTGAGTCGGTTGAGATTGGCATCCACCACCCGGAGAAGCTCCGGAGGAAGGATGTTACTCGTCGCTGCTGCCACCGAAGATTCCGAAGAGTTGGAGCAAAGTGATAAATAGGTTAAAGAAATCCAGATACAGTGCAATCGCACCGTCCATAGGTGTTTCGTATGCACCGCGGATAACGTTTTGGGTATCAATCAAAACCATTACACTGATGACGAGCAAGAAAATAGCCTGAATCGCAACATAGATCATTGGACTTTTCAGGAAAAAGATGTTGATCAATGAAACAGCCAAAATAATAAAGAAAGCGATCATGATCGGCTTCGTCCACGATGTAAAGTCTTTAGAGCTTTTAATCGCAAAGAAACTTAGACCGCCGAACAGTGCTGCCGTCATAAAAAACGCATTTCCTACTAACGTCGCTCCACCTGACATGTGTAAAACATGACTGAGCAGAGGGGTAATGATAACGCCGCTTAAAAATGTAAAGGTAAATAATCCGATCATATTAACGCCGGGTTTGTTTTTGATCATTTGTAGACCAAACATACCAAACAGCATCCATGGAATAGCAATCCACCAATAATTCGCCGCGACGATTCCCGCAAACGGCATACCGACATAAGCACCTACACCGCCTGCCAACATGGATGCGGCAAACAATTTATAGGTATCTTTAACAAACGAAACGATCTGCGCTTCACTTTTGTAAGCGCTCTCGTAACCAAAAGCACCTTCTCGTGCGTATTCGCGATCATATAAAGCCATAGCTTTTTCCTTATAAGGGTTTTTACAAAAGGGATTATACAGTAGTTCTATTAACCGTTGATTTGAAAATGGGGATAAAAAAAGATTTTCAGAGTGCAAAACCGGGTAATAATGTTACATATTTACAAAGGTAAAATAAAAAGTAAATTTATTTTGACATATTTTAAATATTTAGCGAAAAACCTCTTGACATCTTTTACATTTTCCCCTATAATTCCCGTCCACAAACGCTGATAGGCCTTGAGTTAAGGTACTGAGTTTGAGTTTGAGATCATTGAAAACTAAGTAGGTCAAACGGTTCGAGA
>NZ_JAQTQR010000005.1 GCF_028712165.1 Sulfuricurvum sp.
GAGCGGGAAACGAGGTTCGAACTCGCGACCCCAACCTTGGCAAGGTTGTGCTCTACCACTGAGCTATTCCCGCATTGTTTTTGTGGACTGGAAGTATAGCAAAAAAAATATGGCGTGTAAAGAGTTTGGTTTTAATTTTTGCTATTTTTTTTGTGGCATATCTTTTTTAGAGTTCCACTGCGCTATAATCGCGTCAATTAAAAACTATATTATACTAAAGGAATCCCATGCGTAGTGATACCATTAAACGTGGATTTGATAAAACCCCTCACCGTAGTTTGCTCCGTGCAACCGGACTTAAAGATGAAGATTTTGATAAACCTTTTATCGGCGTAGCCAACTCCCATATTGATATTATTCCGGGACATTTTTTCCTCCAAGAGTACGGCAGAATCGTCAAAGAGGCAATTCGTGAAGCGGGCGGGGTTCCGTTTGAGTTTAATACCATCGGGGTTGATGACGGAATCGCTATGGGACATGACGGGATGCTTTATTCGCTTCCGAGCCGTGAATTGATCGCTGATTGTATTGAGACAGTGATGAATGCCCATAAACTCGATGGTCTCATCTGTATCCCTAACTGTGACAAGATCGTTCCGGGGATGTTGATGGGTGCGTTGCGTGTTAACGTCCCGACGATTTTTGTTTCCGGTGGACCGATGAAAGCAGGGCATAAAAAAGACGGTACCCCGATCGATTTGGCAACGGCGTTCGAAGCGGTCGGCAAGCATGCTGACGGTAAAATGAGCGATGAAGAGCTGTATGAGATCGAGTGTGAAGCGTGTCCGAGCGGCGGAAGCTGCTCTGGTATGTTTACGGCTAACTCGATGAATACCCTTTGTGAAGCGATGGGGGTTGCCTTGCCGGGGAACGGTACGGTTTTGGCGATGACACCGGAACGTATCGAGATGGTCAAAACGGCGGCACGCCGTATCGTCGAGATGGTCAAAGATAAAAATGCCGAAAAATGGAATATGCGCAATATTTTGAACGATAAAGCGATCCATAATGCATTTGTTATTGATATGGCAATGGGGGGAAGTTCCAATACCGTATTGCATTTGTTGAGCATTGCCAAAGAAGCAGAGGTTGATTTTGATATTACCAAGATCAATGAAATCTCTGAAAAAGTAGCCCATATCGCGAAAATATCTCCATCCCTTTCAACGGTTCATATGGACGATATCAACCGTGCCGGCGGTGTTAATGCCGTTATGAAAGAGGTGAGCCGTCGCGGCGGTGTTCTCGAACTCGATGCAATGACGATTACAGGCGAGACGTTGGGCGAGCGTATCAAAGACGCGGTGATCAAAGATACAACGATCATCCATACGAATGAAAATGCCTATTCTCCGGTCGGCGGTCTTTCAATCCTTTTCGGTAATCTTGCCGAAGAGGGAGCCGTTGTAAAAACAGCGGGAATTACCCCGAATATGCGCAAGTTTAAAGGCTCTGCAGTTTGTTTTAACTCTCAAAACGAAGCCATTGCCGGGATTATGAGTCATAAAGTCAAAGCGGGTGATGTTGTTGTCATCCGTTACGAAGGGCCAAAAGGCGGACCGGGAATGCAGGAGATGCTTGCACCTACATCCCTCATCATGGGTATGGGATTGGGTGAGAGCGTTGCTCTTATCACTGATGGACGTTTTTCCGGTGCAACCCGCGGAGCCTCTATCGGGCATGTCAGCCCTGAAGCGGCTGAGGGTGGTCTGATTGCTTTGATCGAAGACGGTGATGAGATCGAACTCGATGTTGATTCTCATCTTTTACAACTCAATGTGAGCTATGAAGTTCTCGAACAACGACGACTCCATTGGAAACCGGTCAAAAAAGAGATTACGTCCAAATGGCTCAAACGCTACAGCCTTCTCGTCTCAAATGCTTCTAACGGTGCTGCTTTAAAAACAGAACTATAAATCTCTTTTCTGTCACCAAATCGTAATCCTTCGGGGTTACACTTTCTTCATGAATGAATCATTACGTTACCGAAGTGTGTTTATCTCTGACCTCCATTTGGGAACTCGCGACGCTCAATCGGATCATCTTTTAGACTTTATCCGTGACGTTGAGTGTGAAAATCTCTATCTTGTGGGTGATATTATCGATGGCTGGGAACTTCGCCGTAATTGGCGCTGGAGTCAAGCACAATCCGATGTCCTCCAAAAAATCCTCCGAAAAGCCAGAAAAGGGACGAAAGTCTATTATATCATCGGCAATCATGATGAGTTTTTACGCCCATTTTTACCAATGGTGATGGGGGATAATATTACCATCGCACATGAAAAAATCCATTACGGTGTGAACGGAAAACGCTATTTGGTCGTTCACGGTGATATGTTTGATGCGGTAACAATGACGAAAAAATGGGTTGCCCATCTAGGGGATCGATGTTATCTTTTTATGTTGAGACTGAATCGCCCGATCAATACGGTACGCCGATGGTTCGGAATATATCATTATTGGTCGCTCTCTAAAATGGCCAAACAAAGTGTCAAGCAGGCTGTCAGCTTTATTACCGATTATGAAGATGTTCTCTCGTCTCATGCGGATGAAAAGGGGTTTGACGGTGTCATTTGCGGACATATCCACCATGCCGAGATGCGAATCATAAATGATATCGAATATCTCAATTGCGGAGATTGGGTGGAATCGTGTACGGCGATTGTCGAGCATCATGACGGGAGGTTTGAGATTTATGAACACCACAAAAACGGTTAGTATTATCTTCTACAAAGGCCCGGGAACGTTGGGGGAAAAGCTGGTGCGTCTCTGGACGTCCAGCCCCTATGCACACTGTGAATTCGGGCGGAGTGACGGCTTGTACCATTCCAATGACCGCTTTCGCTTTATATCCCGTACTCACACGCTGGAGATTGATCCTCTGGATTGGGAAGTTTGTGAGATCGAATTGCCCAGTGAAATCATTGAGAGGGTCGAGCGTCGGCAACTGCGTAAAAACGGGACAAAGTACGACTGGATCGGAATCATTTTTTCACAGATTTTTCGATTGGGGTATCACGACAAAAAGCGGTGGTTTTGTTCCAAAAGCAATGCGGATGATTTAGCGTATGCGTATCGGTTGATGCAGCGGAGTAAAAAAGAGCAATATGGTTCGTATGTGGAGCGTTTTAGTGTCTTCGGTGAAATGTCACCGCAGAATTTTTCTCCAAAACAGCTTTATTCCGTGATTCAGAATATTATTCATTCTCATATGTATTGACACATATGCAGTTTTTACCGCTTTTTTTTGCTTTGTAGAGGGCACTGTCAGCGCGGTCGACAATCATCTCTGTATCGGTATTTTGACAGCTTTGAACGATTCCGAAACTGCAGGTAACTTTTGTATTATGGGGATAGTCGGTTTCTTCAACTGTTTGACGCAATTTTTCGGCAATAGCCGCCGCTTCTTCACTCAATGTATTCGGTAAAAGGATAAGAAATTCTTCCCCTCCCCATCGGCTGATATGGTCGGTTTTGCGCAATACACGCTTGGCAATATCGGAAATAAATATCAACACCTGATCGCCTACATTGTGCCCATGATGATCGTTGATGAGTTTAAAATCATCAATATCAAATAGGATAAGCGAAAAGGGAGTGTTATAGCGGTTGCTTAGATCGATATGCTCTTGGAGCAGCTCATTCATACGGCGTCGATTATATAACTCGGTAAGGGAGTCCGTAGCAGAGAGACGGTGGAGCTCTTCGAGGTATTTTGCCTCGTTCTCACGTGTAAGAGCCAATTCCATATTGGAACGATAGAGAGTTTCTTCATACAGATAAACAACATATGTTAAAACACTGGAAGCCAAACTGAAGCGTATGAAGCTATGGAGATTCCACGTCCCATTATCCCATACGCCTATACCGATATAGGCAAGGATAAAAAGAATGGCATAAAAAAGTACAACAACAAAACCTCCCCGTTTGTGTCCCATCAATGTAATGACAAAAATAGGGAAAAAGATGGTCCAAATCAATCCAAAATCGTGATTTTGGTTGCTAAGGGCATATGAGATAAAAAAGAAAAAGAGGGTTGCCGTTCCGACAATGACAGCACGATTTATTTTTTTGTTGCGTTGCAAATCGATTAATGCGATAAAGGATGCGATCGCAGAAATCCCATCCAATATACCGATGATCGGAGAATTAAAAAAGATCGGATTGACGTACGAAAAGATGATAAAAATAATAGTTTCGATGAATAAAAAAGCATTGCTCATCATTAGTGCCCGCCGCTTCGTCAAATCTGTTACAACGATGCCGGCGGTTAAAAAATGATAAACATATTCTTTTAACACCCATTAACCTCTTTTGTGCTTGTGGCTTATTGTATAAACTTATAGCTAAAATCTACATCAATCCATCGGAGTATATTCGGGAACGATTTTTTGCAGAAGCATTTTAGGCTCTGAACTCTCGGTGAGAAGAGCAATTTGCGATTTTAGTTGATCAATATCGTAGTGTGTTGTCCCTGCAATGAGAATGGAATCAAAAGCCGTTTTTTGCTCACTTTCATCGATCAATAACTCCTCAAAGAGTTTTTCTCCGTTTCGCAGACCTGTGGTGACAATCTCGATCGGATGGGTTGCGTAAAGACGTATCATGGTATGGGCAAGATCAATGATTTTAACGGGATTTCCCATATCCAGAATAAAGAGTTCTCCGCCTCTGGCAATCGAAGCAGCCTGCAGAACAAGCTGACACGCTTCGCTGATGAGCATAAAATAGCGCTCGACATCCGGATGCGTTATTGTAATTGGACCGCCGGACTCGATTTGGGATTTGAATTTCGGTATGACGCTTCCGCTGGAGCCCAAAACGTTTCCGAAGCGGACAGCGACGATTTCGCTGTTGTGAGGATCGACGTTTTGGGCATAGAGTTCGACAATTCGCTTTGTAGCACCCATCACATTAGTAGGTCGTACCGCTTTATCGGTAGAGATAATGACAATTTTCGGGACATTAAATTTAATGGCACTGTCAATCACATTTTGGCTGCCGATGATATTGTTCATGATCGCAGCATTGATGTTGGCTTCGCACAGCGGTACATGTTTATAGGCCGCGGCATGGATAAGAATATCGGGATTCACGTCTTTAATAATGCTTTCAAGGGTTGAGCGTTCCAGAATATTGCACAATCGTAAAGTGGCTGAGGGAAGTATCTCTCCGATCTGGTAGAGATTGTATTCGCTGTGATCGATCAAAATCAGATTTACTGCTCCGAATCGGTGACATTGGATCGCGATTTCGCTTCCGATACTCCCGCCTGCACCGGTGATCAAGACGGTTTTGCCGCGAATAAAGTCTCTGATAGTTCCGGTATTGAGATCTTTGGGATGGCGGGCGAGAAGCTCTTCGATCGAGAGGGCTTCGATACGATTGTGGGCATCATCCAGTAAACGTGAACGTTTGATTTCACGTACCCCTGCATCACTGAGGACCTGATAGGCTTCACGCAAATAGTCATTCGGCAATGAGCCGTCAATGATTGCAGCGGTGATCGATTTCGATCCGATGAGTGCAGGTATATCGTCTATCCCGAATATTTTTATGTTGTTGAGATAGGAGCCGATCATATTGTGGTTTTTTTCTTGGAGTACAATGATCCCCAGCGGATAGTATTCGCTGGAATCTTCCAACATACTTTTAATCAGATTGGCACTATTAGGAGAAACTCCGATAAGCAAAGTAGGTTTCAGATCGGAACGAGGCGCACCGATTTCGAGGATGGAACGTTTTAAGAGGCGAAGACCTCCTAAAAAAATAAAGGAAAGCAAAAGATCGATAACGATGACACTTCTGGGAAACGGAAAAAACAAGGTAGGGAATCCGGTATGGATCAGTGCAAAAATCCCATACGTGACAAGATGGGCAAAAAACAGATTTTTGGCCTCTTGCAAGCCGTAAAAACGCCAGATTATCGTATAGTTTTTAAACCAATGGATAAAAAACAATTTAATCGAAATCAAGGTTACCGCAACCCAGAAAAACGGAACTAAAAACGGATCCGGTATATCAAAGTTGAACCGTAGAAGATAAGAGACATAAAGACTTATGAGAGATAAAAAAATATCGGAAACGAGAAAAAAAGCGATCCGTTTGGCATTGCTCGGACGGAGCCATCCGATCATCGTAGAGCCTTTTTAAGGATGTCACAGACGCGATCGACATCGTTACGATTCATTTGGGTTCCGCTTGGGAGACAAAGCCCTTTTTCAAAAAGACTTTGGGCTGTGCCGTTTTGGAAACAAAGTGAATCTTTGAAGAGCGGTTGCATGTGCATCGGTTTCCAAAGAGGGCGACTCTCTATGTTTTCTTCTTCGAGAGCAAGGCGGATACGGGTCGGATCAGAGTGCTCGAATGTGAGTGTGGTAAGCCACCGATTTCCTTGTGTATTTGAGAGTTCCGGCATAAAGGTTATCTCTTCGATAGGTTCCAAAACTTCTCGATACCACTCAAAAATCTGCCGTCTGGCCGCTATTCGCTCCTGCAAGACTTCCATTTGTGCTACGCCGATAGCGGCTAAAATATTGCTCATTCGGTAATTGTACCCGTAGTCGGTATGCTCATAATGGGGTGCATCGTCGCGGGCTTGGGTTGAATAAAAACGGGCTTTGTCGATGAGTTCTTTATTTTTCGAGATCAGCATCCCTCCGCCGGAGGTAGTGAGTATTTTGTTTCCGTTGAAACTGTAGATGCCGAAGGTTCCAAATGTTCCGGTTTGTTGATTATTATAGGTGGCTCCCAGACTTTCGGCAGCATCTTCGATAATAGGAATGCCGTAATGGGCGCAAAGTGCAATGATTTTTTCCAAATCGGCACATTGTCCGTAGAGATGGGCGAGAATGAGTGCTTTCGGTTTTAGCGGCGATTCGATTATGGCTTTTTCAAGAAGGGCAGGATCGAGATTCCAGCTCACAGAATCGCTGTCTATAAAAACAGGAGTCGCATTTTGATAGAGAATCGGTGCGACTCCGCCGATAAACGTAAAGGATGAGGTTAAAACGATATCGCCTGCTCCTACTCCGAGAATGCGCAGGGCCAAATGCAATGCCGCAGTAGCACTGCTGAGTGCAAGTGCATGCGGGGTAAGAGTTAGATCACGGATGCTTTGCTCAAACCGCTCAACCATTGGCCCAAGCGGAGCGATGTAGTTGCTCTCAAACGCTTCGGCAATATAGATTTGTTCTTTTCCGCTCATATGCGGAGGGGAGAGAAAAAGGCGCTGCTGATTCATTTTGATAGTGTTCTCCAAAGATAAATAAGATCGGTCCAAAATGTCCATTCTTCCAAATATTGACGATTTATACGGACTTTGTCCGGCCAAATAATTTCATTATTGTACTGTTTTGGATCTTTTTGTGCTGCTAACAATGCTTCTTCATTTTTATATTTGAGTGTTGCAGGCCCTGTAATTCCAGGGCGTAGGGTTAAAATAGAGGTATTGTCTCCACTGAGTTTGTCTGCGTAGCCAGGCACATCCGGACGAGGACCTACTAAACTCATGTCCCCGATTAAAACATTAATGAGTTGTGGCAGTTCATCAATTTTAGTTCGTCGGAATAGGGCTCCGCTTACTGTGATACGAGGATCGTCAGCTGTCGTAATGGTTGTTGTTAATGTTTTGCTTTGGTGCATTGTTTTGATCTTAAAGAGAGAAAAAAGGCGTCCGTCTTTGCCCACCCGTTTTTGAACAAAAAAACCGTTACTGCGTGTTTCAATCGTCGCAATTATGAAAGCAATCACAATTAGCCACCATACTAAAATTAACCCGCACAAAGAGGCAACGATATCAAACACGCGTTTAAGAAATCGTTGTCTAAGAGTCATTAAATTTTAAGCCTATACAATTTAGTCATCGGATCGAGAGAAACCGGCTCAAAGAGATTTTTATCATAGTGTTCAAATATAAACATCTGGATGTAAGTTGAATTAAGATAATAATCGTCCATTACCAAAAAGCGTCCATAGCTTTCAAGATAGATGACGTTTAGTCCATCGGAAGCAAAAGTTTGTTCATTAACCTGTAAGTGATTATTTTGATCGTAGCCAACCTGATAAAACTTTTTAATAGGAATATCCTGTTGCCCAATTTTTAAAGTACTTTTTGCTTTATTTATGGATAAGCCATTCCCTAATTCAATCGTCTGGCCGGTGTCCTGCATTGAAGAAGAAGAGAAAAAGAAAGGTTGCTGCCGATTATCAGGATGATTGAGATCGAGATTGCCAAATAAGGCAACGGTTGGAAAAATATCGATCATGCGCCATGGAAGATAAAAATAGATATCACGCGTTTTTAGCGGTAATGGTATGGAGTCTTCATATCGTAGGGTATCAAGATAGTCTGACACATTGATTGCTGAGGTGTTTTTGTCATAGAAGAGAGTGTCGGCGATCTCTTTATATCCTGATGAAATATACGTTTCTGTAACGATTCGAGCTAATCTTGCTGCTTCAATTTGTGATGATGTGGTCAGTATTTCTGAAACTAAAAAATTATCATGATCATGTTTCCCTCCATCGATGAGGGTATTTGTATGGGTATAGAACCATATCGGATAACCGTAATCCCACCATCCGATGGTATAGTCTTTGGTTTGTGAAACATTTTTTAATTTTTCGAGAGAGGCTACCTCTTTGGCAGTGAGTACGGTTGGTGTCTTGTATTCTATAATATGGGCAATATTTGGATAGATCATTAATGCGGTTAAGATCGTAATCAAACTATATTTGAGTGTTTTGTTTGCAATTGTTTCACTGATAAGATAGGCAAAATATAAGGCGCCTAATGCAGCTACAGGAACTGCATAAATCGTAAAACGCAATCCGCCCCAAAAAGAAAACAAACCGATTCCGATTAGCGGGAGGGCAAGTATGAAAGCACGATGTCGGATTACTAATGCCCCGTAGCCGATAAATGCGATAAAAAATGTCAACATACTCCCACTGATACGATTGGCAATCTCGCTAAAGGGGATTTTACCTGCTTCACGAACCGTTTGTGCTACCTGAAAAAAGTGAAGAGCTTCATTTTCGGTTCCTTTGGCTGTATACCCGGTTATTTTGGCTAGGATTAGAGAGAGAACATTGCCGTTGAATAAAAAGAGGGCAAATGCCAATATCGAAAGAATGAGAAGCAAACGAAAATTGAGTCGCTCTTTTTGGTATGCGATACTCAAGGATGCTATTAAAGGTATTTTGATTAGAGGAGAGAAAGAAAACAGTGCAATAGCGATAATGGCAATAGAAAAATAGGTAAATGCTTCTCGACGGTGAAAAATCACCATATAAGCCATATAGAAAAGGCTGATCGCATAGACAATTGAGAGACCTTGATCATACAAAAATGGATAGAGCATTATAGAGAATGCACTAAGCAGTACCCAAAGAATATTTTCTTTGATGGTTGTAGCCATTAAAAAATAAACGATCAACATTGGAGCCATCGCAGAGAACATATCGGTATCATAATAACCGGCCATCGTTCGGTTGTAATAACTCCAGCCAATGGAGGCTAAAAGTGCCGAGAAAAATCCAAAATATGGGGCGTTATACAATCGTCCGATCAAAATAAGAGGAATCACGACTAATGATGAGATAAAAATGGGGAGATATAAAATGATTGTTTCTATTGGCATGACTTTGGATAAAAGAGCAGTTATAGCAACGGTTGCGGTAGCCCATTCATTATCTATTCGGGGATTATTACCGTAGATTTGCGTCAGTGCATTTTGTGCAGAGGCCGCAAAATAATATCCGTCATTGGTATTAATCATGATTTGATGGTTCCATGAAAACTCCGGAATACCTGATGCCCAGTGTATCCAAATAAGACGTAAACCTACACTAAAGGTATATGCGATAATGAGTAAGATAATGAGATGCAGGGCTGTGTGTTTTTCATTAGGCAGAGAGAAATTCATTGAGTTTTCCGAAATAAGATTTTTTTAATGAGCGCTATTATACCGTTGATTCCACCAATGCCGTAACTAAAGTGCAAGACAATAAAAGCGGCTATTTGATGAAGCCATGTGGTATTTTTTTTGATTTTATAACTCCGAACAGTTATGATTGTAAGATAGAGAAAAAACAATCCGGCACTTATCCATAAAAAGTGAAAATCCAAAATGGAAAAGAATAGAGGAATAATAAGAGACAGCATGAACAATAACGGGATGAAATGCCGTAGGCTCAAGGATCGCAAACTCCCTGAATAATAAGGGGTGAGAATGTTCCAATAACCATTCAAAAAATTATTTTTTGCCAGTTCCCGATACGTTTCACGGGCATAATAGCTGCATTCGACACTGGGAATCAGATAAATTTTGCCTCCGCCTCGGATGATTCGTTTATTCAGTTCAATGTCTTGATTGCGAACAAGACATTCATCAAAAAGGCCGAAACGAGTAAAAATATCTCTCGGGTAGCATCCGAAAGCGACGGTGTCTACCTCTATGATTTTATCTGTACCGCTTCGAAATTGACTTGCAGTACCGAAACGATCGCTTAATACGTTGATGATGGATTGGGATGTTGTGTCGGTTTTTGATGATTTGGTTCTCATAACTCCGCCGACACAGCTGGCATTGAGTCGAATGGCTTCTTCGACGAGCCGGAAACAATACTCTTTCGGATAATCGGCATGCGCTGAAAGGATAATAATAAACTCTCCGGATGCTGCTGTTACACCGGTATTAAGTGCTGTTGGTGTGATTTTTTTAGGATTATCCAAGATCCGTATGAACGGATATTTTTGACTGTAATCAGTAACAATTTGTCGAGTGGAATCTTCACTCATTCCGTCAACAACTAAAATTTCAACCGACTCTTTCGGATACGTCATCTCTAAAAGTGAGTTTAGGCATTGCGCAATGTAGCGTTCTTCATTGCGGCTGGGAATGACGACGGAGAGTTTTGGCTGAGAGACGGGAAAATTATGACCGTTCATGGGTTCTGCAAAGCTCCTCTTGAATTAAAAGGGTGGATAGTTTGCGCAGCAGCGGATGCTGAAAATGTGTCAGCCGATGAC
This sequence comes from Sulfuricurvum sp., assembly GCF_028712165.1. Lineage (GTDB taxonomy): Bacteria > Campylobacterota > Campylobacteria > Campylobacterales > Sulfurimonadaceae > Sulfuricurvum. The sequence goes on from NZ_JAQTQR010000005.1 coordinate 11,036, forward strand.
GAAACGGATAAAGCATCTTTACTAAATACCCAATGTCTTTTCGATAAGCAAGATGTAAATTGCAAAAGGCTTTTCGAAATTGAAATTTTTGTATGAGAAACTCTTGAATATTGGTTGAATGTGCGATGCTGCGCGCACCGTCACTGACATAGTTGAAATGACGTTCATTGAGATAGTGGGTATTCATGGCAAATATCAGGGCATATCCTCCATACAGATGAAGATAGTCCGGATCAAATTTGATACTGGAATATGAACACATATTTCCATCTAAAATGGTATGCGCATATGCAATCACCTTTTCGCTTGCACGTTCTTTCACAACCCAAAATTCGTGGTTTTTATCGTTTTGAAGAGCAAAGTACTGATTTTTAAATAGACTCTCTTGGATCGGTTCGTCATTGTGTTGATAACCGATTACGGCTTTGCGATAGACTGTATAACCGGTTTCTGAAATTTCATATGCACTTGCTGGCTCAACAATGCAGAGATTAAGCCCTTTTTTAATTTGGTTTCTGACTTTGCTTTTATAGGATTCAAGCGATTCAGGTTTATCTTTTATAACATACCAGAATGAACTCTCTTTTGGTAAATCAAAATGGTCTGTCCAGCGAATAAAATAAGCACCGCTTTTTACTAAAAGTTCCTGTTGTGTTTGTTTGTCAAGTGTTATGTTGTGATGAGGCGGAACACTGGGCAGCAGTGCACCGTGGTAGGTATACCATTTAATATCCCCAAGGTATAACGTCATTTCAAATTTCTCGAGAGATTTGAATATAAAGCAAAAAGTTTTTTTTCTTCTTTTCCCCAGTTGTAGAGGTTTTTGACGGCATTGATTCCATTTTCCCCCATGGCTTCAGCTTCTATTGGATGATCAATGATCCAATTTATCGCTTCTACTATCGCTTTGGGGTCTAGAGGGTTAACGCAAATACCGCATTGGTTCCCTTCGACAATCTCTTGCCATAGAGGAAAGTTCGAAGCAATGACCGGTATTCCCGCTATCATGTATTCAAACATTTTAACTGGTAAAGCATCTGGATAATTACTCGTAGGATGGAGCGTTACTAATCCCGCTTTACTATTGGAAAGGATTTGAGCTACTTCGTTTCGGTTCAAAAATCCGAGTTCATTAACATTTTTCCATCCATCATACGATTGAACTTCTTTGTAGGTGTCGTCTTCATGGACAATCCCGCCTAAATTGAGTCTGGCATTTTTAACAAGACCCATTGCGAGTGTCATCTCTTTTATTCCGCGCACGGCAGCGATAGCTCCGAGGTATACGACTTCATTTTTTTTGAAATTCCACGCAATGGGATGAGCGAACTCCTCGATAATCGGGAAATTATTAATATCGACAGTATTGGAATTGACAGTAAGCAGTTGATCTCGGATGTAAGGAGTCGCAGTTACCAAAGCGTCTATTCTGGAACAGATGTATTTCTGATAATGGGTAAATACAAACGAAAGTGTTTTAGCCGCAAAAGGGCTCAGATACGGTTTGTTTAGGAGTTGTTTAGGGTAATCTTCATGGGAATCAAAAATAACTTTTTTACCCTGTTTTTTTAATTTGAGTGCTATTGTAAGAAGTTCCGGGTCATGCAGATGGTAAATATCTGAATCGAGATGCAGGGCTTGGCGGTAAACATTTTGAACGGTTTTCGTCATCCGTGCTATTCTACCGGATTTATCAATCCCGATATCGATGATTGAGACACCGTTCTTTATCTCATCTCCTTTGCCGTCGGCAACGATAAGAGAGACATTATAACCTTCGATTCTTGCCAGCGAGCAGCACATTTTTACAAAAATACGTGTGTCATATCTTGGATGAGCAGAGGTAAGATGGGTGATTTTTACCATTTGGCACCTTCATATAATCGTGTTAAATTTTCTTTCGTGTTGTAAAAAAAACTGGATCTCCATTGTTTGGGATGTACGAGAAAATAAATTTTTTGTTTGTTTTGTTGCAAAGCGTTGATGGGCGATAGCGGTTCATAATAGACAGGGTAGGGAGCATCATTTATACGGGTATCAAAATGCTGCATTAGGCCTTGATCATAACATTCGCAGACAATACCGCATTTTTCACGAAAGTCTTTATCTTTGAGAAGTTCTAAATTGACAATGTTAAGTTTTCTGTTGGCAAAATCCCCATGACTCGCTACGGTTGTCATTTTATAATCTAATCGGTTCTCTAAGCGGGTAAGGTTTTGAAAAAAGAGTTCTTTTATTATAGGAAGTTTTTGGATGATCTCATCAGGGGCTTTAATGTGTTTTTGTTTTGCAAACGTCGCAATCTCCTCAAAATGGTAGCTCGCTTCGCTGCCGAATATCTCAATCTCTTTCATTAAATCTATGTTCACGGTTGACAAGCGAAAATAATAGCTTGAACGGACATTGTGTTTTTTCTCTATTTCAAACATTTTTCTGGCCGTAATCGGGTCACTGTCAATATCGTGCCGATAAACGATATATCGAGCGGGCAATTGGTTTGAAGCAGACAAAGTACAGACATCCCTTACGGATAAAAAAGTGAATCCCTGATTTTTGGTTTCTATGATAATGTTTTCATACTCTTTCATTCTTGAAGGCATCAAGTAATCACCATAAAGTCTATTAAAAAGTTTTTTGATCATCGTATTTCCATCTAACGCGATACGGGACAAACCCAAGTTTTTGTTTAAACAGTTTTAACCCTTCGCCCGCGCCATAAAAAGTATCGTACATTAAGTAGGGGACTTTTTGTTCTTTGATGAGCTCACAGACAATCTCACTCATCATCAAATACATGATCCCGTCGTTCAAATACTCTTTGTGCCCAAGTAATTGCGAGACTATAGCGAAGTTTCCATAATAGCCGATATAACAGTAGCTTCGAAGCTTGCCATTCGCATCAATAACACCGAAATATTTATAATTTGTTTTATCGTCTAAGTGTTCGCTTTTTTGACAGTAGGGAGAGGACATTTTTTTCCCCTGACGTTCAGGTGCGGATGTGTTGATATCAAAAATATCGTTCAGATAGGAATTTCTGTCGATTTGAGAGAAGCGGTAGTGACGATTTTTCGCTTTTCGCGCATAATAAGATGCAGAGTTTTTGCCGTTTATAGAGGCCAGATATTCCTCACATGTACGGAAAGTTTGCAAATGAATCAGGCTGACACCCAGTTCTTTGTTTTGGACTATTTTGTATTTTGGATGAGGTTTTATAAAAGAATCAAAAAGGGTTTTTGTTTCTTGTTCATTGTTATAAAGCCGAGGCATAAATATGAGTGTAACACGCGGCAATTTTCGAATTTCATTCAATAAAGCCAAGAATTTGATCAATTTGTTCATTTGACCTCATGCGGCGTGAAGGATTCAGATTTTAAGAGCTTCCGGTACAGATCGAAATAAAGCTGTCGATTGTATTTCTTGGAAAAAAGTTTTTTGGTTTCCGATTTTTTTGTGCCTAGCGTCTCTTGATCGATTGTTTCAAATCGATTAAAATCGATATTTTCTAAATCCTGTTCGATAAAGCCGTTTAGCCCATCCGTAATTAGCTCATGATTTGCCGGAAGATCGGAGACAAAAGGGATACAGTCAGATACGATTGACTCGACTAAGCTCAATGAGACGGAATCACTGCTTGGAATAGAAACATAAATTTTAGAACGGCAATAAAAACTGTAGTTTGTTTCTCGATCCACAAATCCGATGAATTGTACATAATCTGTGAGCCCGAGCTGAGAAGCTAATTGTTTTAAACTTTCATGCTCTTCTCCATCGCCGGCAATAACAAGCTTCCAATCGCTGTTTTTCTGAAGAAATTTTGAAAATGAGATCAGGATTTTGTCAATATTGTACAATTTTTTATGAAGGCGGTTGGAATAGATTATGTTTTCTTTCGGCATAGTGCATTCAATCGGATCGATCCCGAAATTAATATTATGCATATCCAGCCGTTTATCTACCAATGCCTGCGCACTGTCAAGTACATAACGAGAATCGGCTGTCAGGGCATCAATACGGCATAAAACGAATTGAACCAATTTCTTTAAAAACAAATTTTTTTTTGGGTTGACCAGAATATCGCTTCCCCATGCAGTGAGGACAATAGGGATACCCATAGATTTTAGAGCCAATATGGTAAAGAATGCGTACGAGTTCGCTTGGTGTATATGAATAATAGAAGGTTGAAAATCATTGCAGAGTGCTCGTAAACGAGATATTGTTTGAAATAGACGGAAACTGAACGAAAAGTCCAGTTGGTAAGCAGGAATATTAAACCGCTCATTTATCTCATCGGTTATAAGTATGATTTCATCAAAACCGTCTTTGACCAGATTAATAAAGTTATGCGTATGTATGGAAGAACTAGCAATGACAAGAAGCTTTTTACCCATTCTTGTATAGTTCCTTTAACGGCTGTGCCGGATTTCCTCCATAAAGCCATCCATTCTTGATAACTCCTTTAACGGTAGAGTTTGCTGCGATTACTGCATTGTCTTCAACGACCGTATTTGGCAATATGACGCAGTGCGCTCCAATAAAAACATTATTCCCGATCACAATAGTGCCTTTTTGATAGGTATCGGTGTGTAATTTGTTGGGATCTTCGGAAATATGGTTTGTAACGCAAAAAAATGAACAAAAAGGTCCAATAGCGGCATTATCTCCAATACTTATTTGCTGCTCTTCGATTAAAAAATATCCATAGGGCGCAATATGCGACGAATGGCCGATTTCTAACCGTCCGCAATCATCTTTATAAATCGTAATATTTTTATAAAGAGAGGTGTTGTCTTTTAGGATGATATTGCTCTTTTTATTCAATTCTACCCTGTAATCAATCCGGCATTTGTCGCCTATTCGGATACCAGGGTAGAGATATTTTAGAGCCAAAGTATACAGACGGGTTAACATTGTTTTTATCATGGATGCCCCTTCTGTTTAGATATCACTGTTTCTAGCATAGTATTATAGGTTAATGCAAAGGCTGATGCAACTGGTCTTTTGGAAGTTTTCTCAGATATATCCAAAACAGTCCAAAGCAGATCACTCCCGAAACAATAAGCATTAGTGACGTTGCCCATGCTGCTCCCTCAACCCCTTTCCATTCCACCATGAAATAGACGACGGCTGCAGAAACTGGTGTAAGAAATGTAGCATGCAGTGCATTCCAGTCTGCCCGTCCGACTGCGTGAAGTATGTTCCCAAAAGGAATTCGAAGGAGGAATGTTCCCGCTACACCGATTAATAAGATGTCTTGTAAATGGGGAGTAATAGGATAATTGTCACCAAAACAAAGGGCTATTAGAGGTTCTGAAAAGGCAAAAAGAGTGATGACGATCAAAAAAGTAAGTAACCCAAATAATACGAAGTAAGAACGCAGATATTTTATAAGTGCCATACGGTTATCTGCATGATGCGTCAAATAGACAAAATCTGCGGTTAGAAATGCTCCCGGAAGGAAAAATAAACTGTACGGAATGATGGTCGCAATTTTATAGGCTGCAATAAGTGCCGGATCAACTTTGAGAATGACCAACACAATCACATCCATAGAAACAAATAGTTGATTGATGACCGAACCGGCACCGACATAAAGGCCGTAACGCCAATATGAGATATCAGGTACATTTCCTTTTTTCCATATACCAAGCATTTTATAGAGTGTTGTAGAGATGACGAAGATTGGAATAAAGGCTAATATTAGGACAAAAGCGATAATCCCTTTAGCGGACAAAATCCATCCGAAGAAGACTATGAGAACGGAATAAAAAATTCCGAAGATTGCATATTGGCGATTGTTGTGGATTAGACGGAAATGATTTTTAATGATTTCATAAAAATTGTATGAGATGATACTGAAAACAATAATCGCATAAGCAAATTCCCCTTCCTTTGATAGCTGAATAGGAGAAAAAAAATTCCAGCAAAGTAGCCCGCCGATCGGGATTAATGATAACAGAGCCCCAAACAAAAGCGTATTGGAAGTTAAAAGCTCTTTTTCTTCAAGTGTTTTTAGTTTTGACCCAAAATGAAGAAGGGCATATTGTCCTCCGCCTCCGGCAAGCGGCTGGGCAATACTGGTAATTGTGCGTATTGCTGTAAATTCACCGAAACTAAAAGGGGTTATTGCTCTTGTCATAATAGCTATAAAAATAAAACTACCGATTCGCTCAATTAAAATGGACATAACAACCCAAAAACCATCTCTTTGGTAAAACGTACGAATTGTTTGAATAATTGTATAGAGATGGTTCATTGAGGGTTGAATTTCAATGTTATGTCTTGAAATATATTGATATCGGCTTGAGTCAGATCTTTACCGTCAAAAATTTTTTGGAATGAATCAGGAGCTTTTATAAGAATGTTTCGTTGTCGGCATTTCACAATGTAGTCATTAACCGAGCTGATGATTTTAGCCGGATTTCCGGCAACAACCATTCCATCGGGAATGTCTTTGGTTACAACACTTCCTGCACCGACAATCACTCCATCGCCAATAGTAACACCCGGCAAGACAACCGCATTGGCCCCTAAAAAAACATTATTACCGATTATCGTTTTTTGAACACGATAATGTCCGGTGTGATAAAGGAGGCTTGCGTCATGGGCAAGGATGATAGACCCTGGTGCAGAAATAAAGTTGTCGCCTATTTGGACAAATTGCGGTACCAATGAATCGATAAGGGAATTATGCGATTTTATATTTCCAATCGTATATTTTGGTTTTTGAGATAGATTTAACCCAAAATAACGGAGAATTTTATAAAGAACTCTTAACATTTAGTGAGCTTTTCGGCAACAAAAAGAATCTCTTCATCGCTCAAATACGGGTTCATTGGCAAACTCATGATCTCATGGGAAATTTTTTCACAGACAGGAAAATCACCTGCCTTGTACCCTAGATATTTAAAACATTCCTGAAGATGCAGAGGGATAGGATAATGGACTGCAGTTGGGATTCCTTCGTCTTTGAGTCTGGATTGTATACTGTCACGATTCTGTACTCGGATAGAATACTGAGCCCATGCGGAAGTTCTGTCGGGTTGAACGATCGGTAAAATTATATTTTTTTCTTTTAGCATTTTTGTATAGGACTCAGCAACATGCTGTCGGAGAGCAAGATCGTCTTTGTAGTGCTTCAATTTGACATTAAGCACGGCAGCTTGAATTGTATCGAGACGACCGCCTATTCCAATGTACTTGTGATGGTAGCGCTTGGTTTGACCGTGCAAACGGAGAGATCTGAGTTTGTCGGCCAATTTTTCATTATTGGTAAATACTGCACCACCGTCACCGAAACACCCAAGCGGTTTTGCAGGGAAAAAACTGGTGCAGCCGATATCGCTAAGGGCACAGGAACGTTGGCCTTTATACGTTGCTCCAAAGCTTTGAGCCGCATCTTCTATAACAATGAGGCTATGTTTGGCAGCAATGACGTTGATCGAATCCATATCGGCAGTTTGTCCGTAAAGGCTAACCGGGATAATTGCTTTTGTTTTTGAGGTAATTTTTTCTTCAATTTTTGAAACATCAATGTTGTATGTTGTTTCATCGATGTCGACAAACACCGGTATGGCACCCAAATGGGCGATCATTTCCGCGGTTGCGATAAAAGTGAAAGGCGTGGTAATTATTTCATCACCTGGCACGATATCGATCGCCATAAGTGAGAGCTGTAGCGCATCAGTTCCGCTGGAACAGGTAATGGTATGTTTGACTCCTACATATTGTGCAAGATCATTTTCGAGTTGTATGACTTCTTCACCCATAATGAAATTGCATTTATCCATGACGGCATGTATTGCAGCATCGATCTCGTTTTTGTAAAGGAGATAGTGTTTTTGGAGATTGGCAAAATCTATGTTCATAGGACTACTTCCAAGGTATCATTGATAAGTTTATACCGGCTTCCGTCACTTGTATCTTCCGCTTCGCTCTTATCATCGAAATGAAGTGTATTGCCTGCACGGCTGACCCATCCGATTTGACGGGCAGGGACTCCGACCATAAGCGCATAGGGTTTGACATCACGATTCACCACGGCACCACTGCCTATTAGGGCGTATTCTCCGATTGTGATTCCGCAGACGATTGTTGCATTGGCACCAATACTGCACCCTTTTTTTAGAAGAGTTTTTTTAAACTCATCACGGCGGACGATAAAGGCTCTAGGATTGATCACATTGGTGAATACCATGCTTGGACCTAAAAACACATCATCTTCGCACTCTACCCCTTCATAGACACTGACGTTATTTTGCACTTTAACACCATTGCCAATTTTTGCTTTCGGTCCAACGACACAGTTTTGCCCAAAAGAAGCGTTTTCTCCAATCCAAGTACCACTTAGAATATGGCAAAAATGCCATATTTTTGTATGGTTGCCGATGGAAACGCCTTCATCGATATAAGCGCTCTCGTGTACAAAATAATCAGACATCAGATAACTTTCTCACAAAATGGATGATAGTTTCCGCTCAATCCGATCGGTTCAAGGTTACGAATAGCCGAAACAATTTCAATTGAATTGCGTGCTTCATCCAATCCGAATCCACCGCCTTTCAATATGTCCTTATAGCTTGTCGTATGGAGGTCAGTAAAGCCTTCACTGAATTCAAATGCATCGTTGTCAACTGTAATGTTTCTGTATGTTCGACTGCCGGTAGTTTTGATCTCATCAGGGATATAATCGTAGTTGACGGAAAGAAACCATCGCACCCGAGCATTTTTCAATTTCATAAATCCTGCATTTGTATCAGGTTGTTTTACATGGACGATATTTTCTTCTACAGAACCAAAAATCCAGCTCAGCATATCGAAAAAATGGACTCCGATATTGCTTGCGATCCCTCCAGATTTAGCATTATCACCCTTCCAGCTGACAAAATACCAACGTCCTCGGCTTGTTAGATATGTTAAATCAATATCGTAAACTTTATCAGGATTTGCAGCGAGTTCGGTTGCAATTTTTTCTTTTAGGGCAATGATTGAGTCATGCAGGCGAAGCTGTAAGATTGTATAGACCTTTTTACCGGTCTCTTCTTCGATCACTTTGAGCTGATCGATGTTGTGAGGATTGAGGACAAGCGGTTTTTCGCAGATGGCATGTGCTCCACTTTTTAGGGCAAAACGGATGTGACTGTCGTGCAAGTAATTGGGACTTGCTATCGATATATACTCAATCTTTTTATCATTTTCTCGATGAAATTTATCTATAAAACGGTCAAAGCGTTCAAACTCAGTGAAAAAATGAGCTTCAGGAAAATGACTGTCCATAATGCCGATTCCGTCATACTTATCTAATGCTGCAATAAGGTTGTTTCCTGTCTCCTTAATCGCTTTCATATGACGTGGAGCAATATATCCGGCTGCACCGATAAGGGCAAAGTTTTTCATTTTTTAGAGTCTCCATGTAGCATTCGGAATAATTCCTTTGACATCGATAATAACGGGTGCATCGGTTGATATAGCGTGGAAATCTTCTTCCCGCAGTTTTCTGAATTGGTCATGCGCAACCGCTAAAATAATGGCATCGTATCGCTTAGTATGGGGAAATGGGTCATCAATAATGCCATGTTTATAATGTTTTTTATTTTCATTCGGATCAACCCATGGATCAAAAACGTCTACTTGGCACCCGTAACTTTTGAGTTCATCTATAATGTCAATCACTTTTGTATTGCGCATGTCAGGACAATTCTCTTTAAAGGTAACGCCCAGTACTAATATGGCAGAGTTTTTGATTTTTTTATCAGCTGAAATCATACTTTTAATTGTCTTTTCAGCGATAAATTTCCCCATGCTATTATTGATTTGACGTGCACCCAAAATGAGATTGGGTTTGTATCCAAGTTCTTCGGCTTTGTATGTGAGATAATAAGGATCTACCCCGATACAGTGCCCACCGACAAGCCCTGGTTTAAGGTTAATAAAATTCCATTTTGTTGCGGCGGCATCAAGAACTTCATTCGTATCGATTTTCATAGTGTCGAAAATAAGTGCTAACTCATTTATTAAGGCAATATTAACGTCACGCTGTGTATTTTCAATGACTTTAGAAGCCTCGGCAACTTTAATGCTGCTGGCCAAATGGGTTCCGGCTGTAATAACACTTTTGTATAAATTATTGATTTTTTGAGCGATTTCAGGAGTACTTCCTGAAGTGACTTTAAGGATTTTAGTAACAGTGTGCTCTTTATCTCCAGGATTGATTCGTTCCGGGCTGTATCCGCAAAAAAAATCTTTATTGAATTGTAAACCGGAAACAGATTCCAGCTCTGGTACACAAACTTCTTCTGTTACCCCCGGATAGACGGTACTTTCGTAGATAACAATATCATCTTTTTTGAGGAGTGTAGCGACGGCACGAGAAGAAGAGATAAGCGGAGTAAGATCTGGACGATTACTTTCATCGATTGGGGTAGGAACGGTAATAATAAAAACATTACACGATTGGAGCTGATTAAGTTCCGATGTAAATTTCATTTTACCAGATAAATGGGAAAGCTCAGAAGAAGACAATTCCAACGTACGATCGTATCCTTCGACCAATTCTTGAACACGTTCAGTGTTAATGTCAAATCCGATTACATTATATTTTTGTGCAAAGGCACCAGCTAAAGGAAGGCCGACATATCCTAAACCGACAACAGCAATTTTATAATTATGCATAATTATTTCTTCCCTACGCGATCACAATAGTTTTTGGCGATAAGGAGCCGTTCCTTGTGCCCTTTATCCGAGAGAGCTTCGGGGATAACGTTGCGCAGATAATATTCTACGTATTTGCATAGGTTGATATCCCCTTGTATCCCAGCCTCTTTTTTAAAACTTTGAATGGAACTTGAACGTTCGGAGTTGCGAAAGAGCGACTCGTTGAAATCATATCCGAAATAATTGAGCGCTTCGGTAAACTGGTAGGTGAGTTTGTCTTTGATTTCATTGAAGTATTTGAGAAATTCTTCGCGATGCTGATCTTCAAATGTTTTGAGGCTAATGAATCGCTCATCCAGTTCGTGTTTATGATTTCCGATCATATGGATCGTATCGACTTGTTCACGGCGTACTTTTTTCAGCTCGTGTTCAAATGCCACCTTATCTGAAATAAGATTGGCTTCGTCGATAAACTGACGTTCCATTATTTCCCGTCTTGCAGTGAGGTTTTGTTCTTTTGTAATCAGCATTTGAAGTTCGGCTTTGAGGAGTTCAAATTGATGTTTTTCGGCAACATACCCATCCTGTGCAAGCAAGAAGTCTTTTGTGTAGACTCTTTGAACATAGCTGGTACGCTGCTCAAAATCACTGTAGCGCTCACTGAGATAGCGTATAGTATTGAACTTGGCAACAAGTTCTTGATTGTAAATGGTCGTGTCCAAATCTTTGAACATACCGGCTGCGGAGTAGATAAACTCTTTAAAAACATCAAATCGGAACTCTTCGTCAAAATCAAAACCGATGGAGTTAAAATATTTTTTTACGATTTTGATATCTTCTGCGAAAAAGTTCATAACTACTTGTTTTTGAGATATAGAAAGCGGTATCATCAATTGGGCTCACTCACACGTACTTATGGTTGAGTTATGATAGCGTATAATTGCGAAAAAAAAGGTTTCACGTGTGCGGTGTATTTGGAATTATCGGTGATTATTCGCCACATAAAGCACGTGAAGCGCTAAAGACATTGCTTCACCGAGGCCGAGATCATTGCGGAATCATAGAACGTGATGGCGTGTTTTTGGCTCATCAGCGTCTCTCCATTACCGATCCGCATCCCAGATCGCATCAGCCGATGAGCAGAGGAAAGAGGCTGATCAGCTTTAACGGAGAGATCTATAATCACAATGAACTTCGCAAACGTTTAAGCTTGAGCGAATGGGAGAGCGCGAGTGATACCGAAGTCATATTGGCCGCCTATGAGGCGTGGGGAATCGAGTGTGTCAATCATTTTGAAGGGATGTTTGCCTTTGCGTTGATGGATGGTGAAAAGTTTTATCTTGTTCGCGATCGCTTCGGTAAAAAGCCCCTTTTTTACCATCAGGGAAAGGAAGCCTTCGTATTTGCATCGGAAATAAAAGCGATCAAACCTTTTTTAACCTCAGTGGAGATGAATAAGGACGCCCTTCATTCGTATCTCTCTTTTTTGGCACCGACTCCGCCGCACACGTTTTATAGAGGAATTGAGAAATTAGAAAGCGGTGAGTGGCTCTGTTTTGAAAAAAACAAACTGTCCAAATACCGCTATTATGATGTGCTTCAGACACCTTCCTCGGAAATTACGGATAACAATGAAGCCAAACGACGGATAGAGGAAGAGCTTCATCGCTCGATTGCCATACGTCTTAACACGGAGGCACCGACAGCTGCATTGCTATCAGGTGGGTTGGACAGTGCTATGATCTGTGCCATAGCGGCACGTCAGGGAAAAAAACTCCCTGTATACACGTTGGGATACAACGAGTACGGTGCGTATGATGAGCGGGCCAATGCTGCCGTTACGGCTGATTATTTGGGGCTGGAACATACGGAAGTGATTATTTCACAGGATGATTTCCACGAACATCTGGACGATTTACTTATCCATATGGATGAGCCGTTGAACGATCCTGCGGCATTACCGCTCTATTTACTGATGAAAAAAATCGGGGGGGATGGATATAAGGTTGTATTGAGCGGTGAGGGGAGTGACGAGCTATTCTTAGGGTATAGGCAATATTTTGAGTACCTGGATATCGAAAAAGCAGCCTCTTTGCACCATAAAAATTGGCTCAAAAAATATTTTCATTCCCATTTCTCGATGAACCGGGAGTGGGAATGGTATAAACGGGTTTTTGATGATACGCTCCTGTTTCGTACTTCGGGAGAAAAATTTACCGATTTACAGCAAAACAAACTCTTTCGACAAAATGTTCGGGATAATGAATCGCTCCGATTTTTAAACGGTTATCGTCAAATATTTGAACAAAGCTCCCATAGCGATCCGAGCATGTGGTACAGCATGATCGATCTGAAACTCTTTGTCGGAGAACATTTCCTTGCTAAACTCGATCGGGTTTCGATGGCGCATACGATTGAAGCCCGTACCCCGTTTTTGGATCATCGGTTGGCGGAAACGGTATTGTCTATCGATCCGAGATTACGTATCGGTGATGGAGAGACAAAAGCACTCTTAAAGCAGATTGCCCGAAACTATCTCAGTGATGCAATTATCGATCGGAAGAAAAAAGGGTTTGCGAACCCCTATATGGAATGGCTGATTGCCTCAGGGCGTCTGGAACTGATACGGGAAGTGAATACTAAAACGGGATTGTTTTATCCCGAAGTGATAGAAGAGTATCTCGATTTGGCTCGCCGTGGACGGTTCAAGCAACACGTATGGGGATTATACGTATTGAGCCACTGGATTAACAGAGAATTGTTGTAGTTCTATTTCTTTTCCATCAAGAGTGCAAGTTCCAAGGTTCCGCTGACATAGTTAGCGAAAAAGCTCATGATCCCTTCGTCTTTGTCGGTGAAATCTCCGTTGTATTTGTTGAGCAGCTGAATAACACCGATTACGTCTTGACGGGAATTGAAAATAGGTACTGCCAGAATATTTCGGGTGACAAAACCGCTTTTTTCATCAATTTTTGGCAAGAAGTGGGCATTTTCATACGGATTATTAACCAATTTAACGGTTTTGGTACGAACCGTATCTCCGACAATTCCTGAATCAAGTCCGATAGCGATTCTCCCTATTCCGTCACTCAGTTTGGTCCAAAGCATGTTGCCGGGCAGATCGACAATAAAGATCGAGCACCGTTCAGCACTTACAATCGCTTTGGCTTCTTCCGAAATAGTCGGCAATGCATCTTCGATGCGATCCAGTCCCGAGAGACGTTTTCCAAAATCGGCAATTCGTTTATAGATTTCAAGACTCATTTCGTCTCCTTGGCAAGTAATTTGGCATCATCATCAAACAGCATGGCAAGTTCGAGATAACCGCTGATGTAGTGGGCAAAAAAGATCATAAATTTAACATCTTCATTTGAAAATCCGCCGGGTTTATTCAGCAGTTGAAACACCCCTATAATACGGCGGGCTGAATTAAAGATGGGTATTGACGCGATGTTTTCGGTAACAAAACCGGTTTTATTGTCAATCGTGTGTAAAAACCGAGGATCATCATACGGATTGTTGACCATAATCGGTTTAGCCTCTTTGAGCGTATGTCCGACAATCCCGTCGTCTTGATGCACCATAATTTTTTCTGTTTCGTCTGCTAATGTCGTCCAAAGCATTTGAATATTCGGATTGTAAATAAAGATGGAACACCGCTGTGCTCCGCTGACTTGTTTCGCATATTCTGAGATAATCGGAAGCCCTTCACTTAGAGTCGGGCGTTTTAACAAGGATCGTCCAAATTCGGACAGAGCAGCGTAAGACGTTATCATAAGAGTACCCCTTGAAGTGTGTGAGGAAAAGATAAATCGTATCCACTTAAAGCTAAAAAGTAAATCAATTCAGTTGAAAAAAGTGACAAATGAAGCCCCCAAATGGGGGATTGAGGAAAAATTAGAGGTTGTGTTCTTTTTTGTATTCGATGATCATCGCGTACGCTTCGTCTTTGAGCAACAATTTCTCTTTTTTGAGTTTTTCAAGCTCAAGATCGGTCATTGGAAGCTCTCCGTTTTCACCTTTGGCGATTTGAGTGTCAAGATCATTGTGTCGATCAAAAATTTTCAAAAAGTGGGCATTTGCCGCATCATTTTGTTTCATATGGGTGATAACATCGCGGTATTCGTGCAACATTGTATGTCCTTGCGTGGAATTTTGCCGGAATTGTACCACTAGTTAATTTAAAATCCGTGGAAGCGTGATCCCTTCTTGTCCTTGATACTTTCCGCTTTTGTCTTTATAACTGGTTTCACACATTTCATCTCCTTGTAAAAAGAGTACTTGTGCAATCCCTTCGTTAGCATATATTTTAGCCGGGAGAGGAGTGGTATTTGAAATCTCGATCGTGATGTGCCCTTCAAATTCGGGTTCAAACGGAGTGACATTGACGATAATCCCGCAGCGGGCATAGGTTGATTTACCCAAACAGATCGCCAAGACGTCGCGAGGGATTTTAAAATACTCCACAGTTCGCGCTAGTGCGAACGAGTTTGGCGGTACGATACAGACATCACCGACAAAGTCGACGACGTTCATGTCATCAAAATGTTTCGGATCGACAACTGTGGAGTTTAGATTGGTAAAAATCTTAAATTCATTCGTCACACGGATGTCATATCCGTAAGAGCTAAGTCCGTAACTGACGACACCCACACCCACTTGATCTTCGCAAAACGGGGAGATCATCCCCTCGTTTAATGCTTTTTCCCGTATCCATCCATCACTTTTGAGACCCATCTTCATATCCGTTGTTAATTTTATTTGTGGTAGTATAACACATCTATTACCCTACTTTTAGGAGCATTTTCCGATGGATATGAAACAAATTAAAGCTCTTTTGCAAGAGTTTGATGCAAGTACTCTTTCAAAATTAAAAATAACTCAAGACGCTTTTTCGATTGAACTTGAAAAAAATATCGGTGCAGTCGCTGCACCTGTTATGGTCGCTGCACCTGTTGCAGCAGTGGCAGCCCCGGTAGCGGCAGCAGTTGAATCTTCAGCCCCTGCGGCTGTTGTTCCCTCAGGTGATATGATCCTTTCTCCGATGGTAGGGACATTTTATTCGGCTCCGTCACCCGATTCGGCTCCATTTGTAAAAGTGGGTGATCGCGTTAAAAAAGGGCAGGTGATCGCAGTGTTGGAAGCGATGAAAATCATGAATGAACTTGAGGCGGAATTTGATTGTAAGATTCTCAGTGTTCTTGTCTCTGACTCTCAGGCTGTCGAGTATGATATGCCACTTTTTGCGGTTGAGAAGCTTTAATTATGGCGGAAATTAAACGTATTTTAGTCGCTAATCGGGGCGAAATTGCGCTACGCGCCATCCGAACGATTAAGGAAATGGGCAAAGAAGCGGTTGCAGTTTATTCGACTGCCGATAAAGATGCTTCTTATCTGAAACTTGCCGATGCAGCTATTTGTATCGGTGCGGCTCCGAGTTCTCAGAGCTACCTTAATATCCCCTCTATAATCGCGGCATGTGAAATCAGCGGATGTGATGCGGTATTTCCCGGTTATGGTTTTTTGAGTGAAAATCAGCATTTTGTTGAGATTTGTACCCATCACGGGATCAAATTTATCGGACCGACTCCTGAAGTTATGGTGATGATGTCGGATAAATCCAAAGCCAAAGATGTAATGATCGCAGCAGGTGTTCCTGTTGTTCCGGGTTCAGACGGCGCTATCAAAGACATTGCGGAAGCAAAGGTACGCGCCAAAGAGGTCGGTTATCCGGTTATTCTCAAAGCGGCTGCCGGCGGCGGCGGACGCGGGATGCGTGTCGTCGAAGATGAGAGTTATATTGAAAATGCTTTTTTGGCGGCGGAAGCGGAAGCAATCGGTGCATTCGGTGACGGGACGATTTATATGGAGAAATTCATCAAAAATCCTCGTCATATTGAAGTGCAGGTAATTGCAGATTCTCATGGGAATGTCTTGCATATCGGTGAACGTGATTGTTCGATGCAGCGTCGTCACCAAAAGTTGATCGAAGAGTCTCCTGCGGTGGCATTAACTCCTGAAATCCGTGCAGAATTGCATGCTTCAGCGGTTCGTGCGACTAAATACATCAAGTACGAAGGGGCAGGGACGTTTGAGTATCTGCTCGATGCGGATAAAAAATTCTATTTTATGGAAATGAATACCCGTCTTCAAGTTGAACACACTGTTTCTGAAATGGTAAGCGGTTTGGATCTAATCGAGATGATGATTCGTGTTGCAGAGGGGGAAGCCCTTCCTCCGCAAGAGAGCGTTGTACTCAGCGGTCACTCAATCGAGTGCCGTATTACGGCAGAAGATCCGATCAAATTTTTACCGTGTCCCGGGAAAATCACTCAGTGGATCTCTCCTGGCGGGAGAAATGTTCGTGTGGATACGCATGCTCATGGGGGTTATATCGTTCCACCGACGTATGATTCGATGATTGGAAAACTGATTGTGTACGGAACAGACCGCAATGATGCGATTGCCAGAATGCATCGGGCATTGAGTGAATTTACGATTACGGGTATTAAAACCACAATCCCTTTTCACCTAAAAATGATGCAAAATCCTGATTTTATCAATAACAACTTTGATACTAAATACCTCGAAAATTACAGTGGCTGATTGCCGCTGTATAATCTAGAAATCATCCTCAATTTTTTTACTCTACAAACCTTCTTTATAACAATATACTACTAAAAGTATTTCTTATAAACATATATATCCTGTTTTTTTACATTTTACATTACTTAGCTACTTTTTACACAAATTTTACGTCAAATTTACGTTATATTATTATGATCTGTTTATAAACAACATTCCTAATATATCGGGAAAATATTATTTAGAAGAGGGATACCGTGAATAATCTTAGCATTGCACAAAAGGTACATGTTCCGTTAATCGCATCGATTATCATCGGGTTTGTGATCGTCTTGATCAATTATTGGCTATCGGTGGATCAATTGCGCTCCGACGTTTATACCGCGCAATCTAAGGAGATGACAACGGCATTTGATGAAGCCATTGAATCAAAAAAGAATGTCGGAATTACAAATGCCATCGGCATTTCCAAAAACAGTGCCATCGTTAACGGTTTGGCAAGCGGTGATCGTGAGTCAACGCTTAAAAGTTTAAAATCTCTATCCAATGAGTACAAAGAAAATACGAAATTCGGCAATATTAAGATTCATGTGCACGATAAAGATGTGCATAGCTTTCTTCGGGTTTGGAAGCCGGAAAAATACGGTGATGATCTTTCTGGGTTTCGTAAAACCATTCTTGCGGTAAAAGAGAGCCGCAAGCCTCTTGTAGCTATTGAAATGGGTGTTGCAGGTTTGGAATTGAGAGGAATAGCACCGATTGTTTCCGGTGCTGAATATTTGGGTTCTGTTGAGTTTATGCAGGGGCTCAATTCGATAGTAAAAGATATGCAGCAAAATTATTCAGCTGCCCTGATCGTAGCAGTTGATAACGGCTATTTGGATGTTGCGAAAGAATTAAAAGATGCTCCAAAAGTAGGGGACAAGTATACACTGGCACTCAAAGAGAACACCATTGATAAAGATTTTTTTAAAGAGTTGGTCAAGGCATCGTTTGATCCCCAAAAAGGATCTTTCAAAACCGAACATTATTTTGTAACTCCAATTGCGATTAGAGATTTTTCGAAAGCTGTAGTCGGATATGCATTTGTCGGAGAAAAGCTGGATGCTGTTGAGATGATGATTAGCCAGTCGGAAAATTCATTGTTACGACAAGTCGTGATTATGTCTGCCATGGATATCGTCATCTTGATATTATTGATCATTATAGTGCGCCGGGCAGTAACCGAACCGATCAAAAATCTTGATCATATTGCACAAGAACTGGCGAGTGGCGATGCCGATTTGAGTAAACGGCTCCGTATTTCATCCAAAGACGAAATCGGAAAAGCAGCCGAGAGCTTTAATATCTTTATTGAGAAAGTAGAAAAAATTGCCCTTGAAGCGCAGGAGAAAGCACAAGAAGCATCTTCCGCGAAAGCTAAGACAGAAGAACAAAATCGTAAAAATGAAATTTCTTTGTCGCTTGCGCATGGGATGATTGGCGGAACAATCGATAATGCGGGAAATTTGCGCAATTCTCTTGAGAGTAACATCCAAAACTTGCATCAAGTGAATGACCTGAATGCTGAAACCGGAAAAGTTGTTGATCAAGTTAATGTACAAACGGATGAAATTATGAGCAGTATGACTAATATTACTGAAATGATTAATGATTCCCGCAGCAACTCGGAACAGCTAAACCACAATGTGAGCGAGATTTCAAATGTCATTACGCTGATTAAAGATATCTCGGATCAAACAAATCTGTTAGCGCTCAACGCGGCTATTGAAGCGGCACGAGCCGGAGAACACGGGCGTGGGTTTGCCGTGGTTGCCGATGAAGTACGTAAATTGGCAGAGCGGACACAGAAAGCGACCAGTGAAGTGGAAGCCAACATCAGTGTATTGAAACAAAATTCGGTCGGCATGCTCGAAAACAGTGAACGTGTTGAAGAATACGCAGTTGATTCAACACGTCGTCTGGATGAATTCAAGCAAGTTATGGCGCATTTGATCAATAACGTTGAAAAGATAAAAGAAGACAGTCAGGCCATCAGTCATGAAATTTTTACCAATATGGCAAAAATAGATCATATGATTTTTAAAGCACGTGCGTATGAGGCTGGATTTGAAGGGAAAGTGGAGCAGGGGAGTGCATTTAGTGACCACCATGCCTGCGCCCTTGGGCATTGGTACGAACAAGGGGACGGTAAAACCGTCTTCGGACAATTACCTGCGTACGGAAAACTGTTAGAACCGCATAAAAAAGTGCATGACGAGATTCGAAAAGCGATGGAATTGCTGAAAAAAGATCCGGTTGCTAACGATAAAGAGATTATCGGATGTTTTAGAGCGGCGGAAGAGGCAAGTAAAGAGCTCTTTGTTATTTTATCTGAGATGGTGAGATAATAGAAATCTAAATGCGAGGAACGGCGTTAACCTTCCTTTTTATTGAGGAAGGCGAAGCACTTTGATATCGGCACTGAGGCGTAAGCGGGTAAAATAATCGTTTAACACTTGATTGCGTTTTTCCCCCATGATCGAATTATCAATCTGAGGTCGTACCGAATCCAGGTTTTCAGTAATGACATTTTGTTTATCGCGCATGTAGAAGCTCATAAAACCGTTCTTACCGTTAGGAAGGATGGGGCCGAAGCTCCCGTTAGGGATTTTGTTGAGAATCTGTGCGAGTTGAGGATTGATCCCTTTGTAAGGGATGTTTTCTTCTTTTGATTTGATATTTTGGACATTGCGCATCGGATCCGCTATTTTTTCGGCTAATGCTTCTTGTGAGGATGCTATGTACGTGGTGACGTCAAAACTCTCAGGACGTGAAAACTCATCCATATGGAGCTGATAATATTCGGCTTCTTCATCAGCGGTCGGCTGTCCCATTTTAGAAAACGCAATGGCACTGTATAATTTTTGCCCTTTGATACTCTCTTCGACTCTGGCTCTAAGATCTTTTTCGTTTAATCCGCGAACCGTTTGCATTGCGCTGATCAATTGATCGACGGTCAGTTTGTTTTGAGCAGCCATCCGACCAAGCTCTTCTTGTACTTCGGCAGACGAGACGGTAATTTTTTTCTCTTCCGCCTCAAGTTGCTCCAACTTTTTGCGGATCAGCGTATCGGAACTGGTTTGTGCATCGGTTCCGCTTTGTTTCATCTCCTGCTGGACTTCATAGAGGGTAATGGGATTGTTTTTGACTAATACGGCAACACCCCCGATAGGGGCACTCCATAAGAATGTGGCCAATAAAGCAGAAAGGGTTAGCGATCGCATCGAAGCTCCTTGTAAAAGTCTCCTATTTTACCCGCTTTTAACATAGCCTTAACTAAAATTGCGCAATTGCATCCAAAAAGGATTTACAACATGGTAGTCACCAGATTTGCCCCAAGCCCGACGGGGTATTTACATATCGGCGGTTTGCGCACCGCACTGCTGAGTTATCTTTGGGCGCGCCGTAACGGCGGAAAATTTTTGCTTCGAATCGAGGATACCGATTTCAGCCGTAACGATGAAGCTGCGGCTCTCGCAATCGTCGAAGCGTTTAAATGGGTCGGATTGGAACATGACGGGACAATTGAGTATCAATCAAACCGTTTGCCGATTTACCAAGAGTACGCTCAAAAATTGCTCGATTCGGGAAAAGCGTACAAATGTTATATGTCCAAAGAAGAACTCGAAGCGCTTCGCGAAGAGCAAACGGCTCGTAAAGAACGCCCGAAATACGATAATCGATATCGCGATTTTACAGGGACTCCTCCTGAAGGACGCGAAGCGGTTATCCGAATCAAAGCGCCGTTAGAGGGATCAATTACGGTACATGACGGTGTCAAAGGGGACGTTGTCTTCAACGTTGCCGATATCTTGGATGATTTTATTATCGCCCGTGCCGACGGCACACCGACGTATAACTTCGTAGTAGCGGTTGATGATGCACTTATGGGGGTTACGGATGTTATTCGAGGAGACGATCACCTCTCTAATACTCCGAAACAAATCGTTGTCTATCAAGCACTCGGATTTCCGATACCGAAGTTTTTCCATGTACCGATGATCCATAATCACGAAGGGAAGAAACTTTCCAAACGTGACGGTGCAACGGATGTCATGGCGTACAAAACGCTTGGGTATACTCCTGAAGCACTGCTCAACTTCTTGGTACGTTTGGGTTGGAGTCACGGGGATCAGGAAATATTCTCAATGAAAGAGATGTTGGAGCTTTTCGATCCGAGCGATATCAACCGTTCCGCGTCAGTGTATAACGTCGAGAAACTTGATTGGCTCAACAGCCACTATATCAAAAATACACCGAATGAAAAATTGTGTGAGCTTCTCGAATTCCATGGTGTTGTCTTGATCAGTCATGACAAACGCGAAATTATCCTCGACGCGATCAAAGAGCGTGCGAAAACACTTGTGGAAATGGCGACTTTAATTACTGAGATGTTGACCCGTCCTGCAGTATTTGATGAAGCGGCACTTAAAAAAGGGTACAAAGAAGAGAGTAAAGCAATCTTGGAAGCCTTTGCGGAAGCACTTAAAAATGCTACAGAACTCCATCTTCCGAGTGATTATCATCATGTGATGGAAGAGGTTGTTACCAAACTTGAAATCGGATTCGGGAAAATCGGTCAACCGCTCAGAATTGCCCTTATGGGAAAACTTTCGGGACCGGGGCTTGATAGTGTTATGGCCATTATCGGAGTAGAAGAGACGTTGGCTCGGATCGATGCACTGTTAAATCACTAGTATCTAATCTTTGAAAGGGAGGGATTCAACCCCCTCTTTTTATTTCAAAAATTTCTTACAAATATTTTTTTAAAACTGCTTCTTTTTGTTTTGGAATCTCTGCAATTTGAGTCTCCAAAAGAGCTATTTGCGTTTCAATCTTTTCTATTTCAGAAACAATTTTTTGCTGTTCGGAAAGAGGTGGAAGTGGGACTTTAATATTGGATAATAAAGTTTGATTTAAACTTTTAATATTTGAGCCTGAGCTGTCTGTTACGATTTTATTTCTTACTAAATCTGTTTTCAAATAATAGCAAAGAAATTTTGCGTTGACATCTTCGGTTTGAACACGAACCCTAATAGTAAAACCTGAAAATGATGTTTTTGTTTTTACATCATCAATAAATAAAAATCTACCGACTAAATTAGAGGATCCATTAGATCTAACAACTAATATGTCATTTTTCTTTAATAAATAATCATCAGATATATTACCATCAATTTGGATTTTTTCTAATATGTCTAAATCAGGTGAAAATCTGTTTTGAAAATCACTAACCCCGACAATATTTATTGACTCACCTAAACTATTTCTTGAGTAATTAAGACCATTTTTAAAATCTGAAATTGAACCTAAATTCATTTTTTGGTAATTAAGATTTATAAAAAATGTAGATATATTATTTTTTAAACCGTAAACTTCGTCTTTCGCATTTTTCTCTTTTACTTCTAAAGTTTTTATTTCGGAAACTATTTTTTTTTGAATATCGGAAGATGGGAGGGGGATTTTGATTTTGGAAATATCTTCTGCATATACATGTGGCTGTGCTTGCCCTCGTTGCAAACCATATATTTCTTTTTGAATTGATTTTAGAAATTCATAGATCAACTTAGTTGATATTTTTTTTTCGTCTTTAGAAATAACGGTATTGCAATCTGATGCAAAAATTGGTTTATCAAAATAATTTACGAAGCCAGAATATGCACCTGATGCACTAATTGTTATGATATTTCCATCACGGTTAGATTCATTATGAAAATAAGCTGGTTCTTGTCCTCCCGCAACTACGGGGATATGCCCATCTTTTGTTTTTTCCTTTGTTATGGAAGTTCCTTTTCTTATTTCAGAAATTTCAGCAAGAGAAATAATTTGTTGGCTATTCCAAAGTTTTTCAAAGTTTAGTTTTTTTTTAACCGAAAGCGAAATATTTTTTTCAAATTCCACACGGTCAAACGTGAGCATATCTACTAAATGATGACGACTTACATTATTTATCATCGTCTTATCTATCGGAGTATCAAAATCTCCCTCGAACGCTTTGTAGATATAAGTACTTGCTTTGGTTGGATTATCAAAAACATTAGAGTCAAAGAGTTGCGTGCATTCATCTATGCTTTTGCCTCTTTGTATCGGATGAATCCCTTCGCTTCCTCTGCGGTTACTAAATTCATAACCTAAGAAGCGTTTTTCTGCATCTTTTTCACCACTTTTTATCAGTACTACTTTTTGTGGGTAGGTAAGAATGAAATAGTAGAGTTTTTCAGCTTCTCGTTCTAATAATAGATTCCAAAACTCTTTGTCATTTTTAACTTTTAGTTTTTTGCGATATTCGGTATAAATATCATGTTTAGCTATATTTTCATTTGGCTCGCATTTAAGCATAGATATATAGTCATCAAATGAAATATTTTCCCAAACATGATTTACATATTTAGTTATAGGTTTTTCAATACCACCCAGTGTAACATCTTGATATACGTTAAAAAACTTTTCGATAGCTATTCTGAGATTGATACTGTCATAGTTATTTCTTCTTCGCATAAATAAAGTGACAGTATTGGTTCCTGTTGCCATAAAAGTATTAGACCCGAGTTCTGCAATGCCTACAATTTCAAAATACTGTAAGATTATTTCTCTAGTTTTAGCATAAATCCCAGTATTACTCAAAATTGAACTCGGCAATATCACACCAGCCACACCACCGTCTTTCAAGAGTTGCTTGGTTCGCTCAACAAATAAGCACTCAATTTCTGAGCTATTGTCGGTGAGTTTATCATATAGCTCAAAATCATTCTCTCTGTAGTATTCGCGTGATGTGTTTTTAAATGCAGATACTGAATAAGGGGGATTTGAAACCAATATTTCAAATTGTTTGTTTTCTTGGGAGAAGTCTTTGTCCGTTTCGTTTAATTTGCCTTTGTAATCTCTGTGTTTGAAATTGGATAATCCATCAGAATGAATCACGTTTGCCAGTCCATCTCCATGTAGATAACAACCAACTTTCCCAACTTTTACTAATCGGTAATCTTTTTCTACACCATAGACATATTGTGATGCCCAATCAAAATGTCTAATCTTGGAAACATCAATAAAACTTTTTGCTTCTGATTTGAGTTTAGTTGTATCTATTTTTAAAAGTAATCGCTGAATTTCGTGCATACTCTCAGTGAGAAAATGTCCACTTCCTGCGGCATAATCTATGATAAAAGGGAGTAAATCATCTTTTTTACCGGATTTCAATTTCTCTTCTACCATTTTGTCAATCGGTAAACTTTTTATAATAAATTGCGCAATAGGAACAGGTGTAAAAAATTGTCCAGACTCTTGTTTGAGTCCGGTTGTTAAAAGTAATTCAAAGAAATCAGATAGATACTGTTGTTTTTGAGTATAGCGGATTTTGAACCCTTGTAATAGTTCCACTACTTCTTTGACAACTTTTGCATTTTCTAAAAATGATTTTTGATCATAAACTTCTTTGATAGCAAATTCATTATTTTTTTCTAAACGTAGTCTTGCAATCTCAGTTTTAAGTGATTTTTTTAGTTGTTCATCTCCACCAAAGAGTGATGCATACTTTGAATCGAAATCTTCATCTGAAAAGTCTGTTACACTTTTATCTAAAAAATCTTTCATTCCATTTTTATATAAATCAGTTAACCGAAGCTGAAAAGAAACATTATCATCTTTCCCTTCAATCCATTGAAAATCTAACTCTTCATCTGTATCATGTTTTGATTTTTCATCATAAATTTTACAAAGAAATAGTGTAAAAATTTTATTAAAAGCATTTGGTTTATCTGAAACGACATTGTGACGAAGGATTTCAAGAAAACGATTGAAAATAAAGCTACTATCTTCAGGTCTTATCTCTTCTAGTTCATTTATAGTTAATGCTTTGCTTTCAAAATTATAAGGGTTAACCCAAGGGTCAAATACTCCATTATCTTTTGTAAGTTTATTCCATTTGTCATAGAAATCTTTTACATCACCCGTTTTATAGTCATCTTCAATTTTTACAATCTCATTTTTATATACGAGTGTATCGGCTTTTAGTTCGGAAGCATAAAGCATGATAATATCTGCATTGTTGCTAAATTTAAAGTAGGTAAAAAGTTGCCCACCATCTTTTTTCATACGGTTAAATTCTTTATCAAACTCTTTGCCGTATGTTTTGCATTCGATTAATAAGTATTCAGTTCCATCATCATGAGTGACACAAATATCCAGTCTTCCTGAAAAACCATGCCCAGCAGGATATACTTTTTCTAACTGAATATTTTCAGGTTTATATCCTTTTTCAAGTAAACGATTTACACACTCTAAAACAACTAAATCTTCTGGTTTTACAATGTTTTGTGTAAATTTATCATACACTTTAATTTTACCACCATAGTTGATGGTATGGTTTTTTATATCTATATCGATGAAGTAGTTGTTAGGATATGTTTTTGTGTATATATTGGTAGTATTTTCTTTTGGTCGAAAGCCTATAGTAAAAAATAAATTTGTATCCATCTCTTAAGCCTCCTCCCTAAATTTATCTATAATATTATAGTATCGAAAAGTTACTAAAAAATATGACAATTTGTCATATGAAATTTTCAAAATAAAGTAAAACAATTACGTTTATTCGCAATAACCTGTCATTTTGTTTTTAATAACGGATTTTACTCAAAGAGGGATTTATCCCCCTCTTTTTTGCTTCTCTCACAAACCGTTTATATCCTTGCATTTCTTTCACACCCACTTTATAACTGATAAATTTTAGATAGTGAATAATTTGTGCCGGAGTGAGCCCGCTTTTAAGAGAAGCATTCATCAATATATAATAGGGGATTTTGACCTTTTTTGAGACAAATGCATGGCTTAATCGATGAAGCTCATCGGTATGGTTGTGCGTGGAAAGAAGAGCAAAAACAAACGGCAGCCCTGTTCGCTCATGCCATAGCTCTCCCAAATCGATGTGATTGCCGCCGCTGTAGTAATAGCGCAGTGCTTTATCCCCGATCAATACCTCTCCGTGAATATCGAGTATTCGGGCGAGGAGATTGGAGGTTGCCGAATCACTGTCGTCTTTGTTGGCATTAGGGAGCGATAATACGCTCAGGACTTCTCTCTGGGCAACAATCCCGACACCGAAATGGCGGCAGTTTTGTGCTGTAATACTGGAGACAAATGCCGCATCGATTCGTCGCATTGCGAATTCTCGGTTAAGCGCCGAGGGAACCCCTTTGTGGTAATGGAGGCATTGCTGGAACTGGGTGCTTCGTGCATAACGTTTGATAAAAACATGAAACGGGAGGAGATTCAAAAAATCTATTTTTCCGAAAATCAAACTGTCTCCTCTGCAAAAATAAAAGTCATTATACTAATTGATCCCTGACAAGGGACTGTTAGTTCTCTTTCGCTATAATTTTCTTCAATATAACTACCCAAAAAGGGGAATTGTCATGGTGACAATCGAATTTTTAGGGCCGATTCAAAAGGCTCCGTTAACGTTGGAAGCTTCATCATTGCGTGATGTTGCAGAAGTATTGAAACAAGATACAGAAATGGCACAATGGTTAGAAAACTGTGCAGTTGCGGTCAATGATACCCTCGTCGCAACGCTCGATACTGCTTTGAAAGCAGGGGATAAAGTTTCTTTACTTCCTCCGGTGTGCGGCGGATGAGTATGCTAGAACTCTATGACGGTGCACTTAACGTCCCGGAAATTATTACCCGATGGTATAGCGAAGAGGCCCAATACAACTACGGCGCATATATCCCGTTTATCGGAACGGTACGGGAGGAAGACGGGATCGAGGGACTTAGTTTCGATGTGTATGAACCGATTCTCAGTGCATGGTTTGAAGCGTGGCAGGCCAAAGCGGAACCGTTGGGTGCAAAGCTGAAAATGGCGCATAGCCGTGGCGATGTGCTGGTACATGAAAGCTCTTATATCGCGGCGGTATTTTCTCCGAAACGGCGTGTGGCTTTGGAGACGATTGAGAAATTTGTCGAAGATTTTAAAGCATCTGCCCCGATTTGGAAATACGATCTTAAAAATGGAGAACGTATTTATGCACGTGAGCGTTCAACTGCGATCAGCGGTGCAGGAATACTAGGGAGTAATACATGATTTCATACGAGACTTCCCGAAATATGATTACCCTTTTAAGTATGGGACAGGCACGAAGTGAACAGGTTTTTTTAACGGCTTCTTTGGGACGGATTTTGGCAGAAGATATTATCGCGGGCGAAGATTACCCGACGCATCCGACATCGTCTATGGACGGTTATGCCATAGTACACAGTGATTTAGAGCAATTTGATTCGCTCGAGATTTTCGGTGATAATCCCGCCGGAGCCGACAGTGTCGCGGAAGTGACGAGCGGCATGTGCATTAAAACCTTTACCGGTTCATTGATGCCCTCAGGTGCAGACACTCTGATTCCGATTGAGAATGTCCGTGTTGAGGGTGAGTATATAGTTATTGAGAAAACAGTTTCAAAAGGGTTTGCGGTTCGTCCGGTCGGTGAAAGTTATCGCGAGGGAGAAGTATTGATCCCAAAAGGGACAAAACTCGGATTTGCAGAGATTGGAGTGTTGGCAGGGGTGAACCGCGTGATGATACGTGTCGCTCAGCGTCCCCGTGTTTCGATCATCGCAACGGGAAGCGAGATCCTCGATATCGGCGAAGAGTCTCGTCATGCAGGACAAATCCGAAGTTCCAATAGCTATACGCTGCAAGCTCTGGTCGATTCTTTGGGCGCAGAGAGCGTTCAGATGGGAATCGTCGGAGATGATAAAAATGCTATTATGGAGCGGTTTGAAGCGGCAATGCACGCAAGCGATATTATTGTAAGCACAGGCGGAGTGAGTGTCGGGGATTACGATTTCGTTAAACATATCGTCCCGAAATTGGGTGCCGAAGTGATTTTCAAAGGGGTCAATATTAAACCCGGTCAGCACGTGATGGTGGCGCAGCGGGGAGAGAAATTCATTATTTCATTACCGGGATTCGCGTATTCTTCTGCCGTAACCTTCATCCTCTATGTGGCGCCGCTGATAGCGCGAATGATGGGGCGTGAGAATCCTTACGAACCTATCGAAGCGACACTCAAAGTCCCTTTTTCCAAACGTTCCAATAAAAGCGAATTTACCGCGTGTAATCTGAATTTCGAAGACGGGCGGTACTGGGTCGATTTCGAGGGGAAAAAGACGGGAAGTTCTGCGATTTTAACCAATCTGCTCGGCAATGCTGGACTCATGATCTGCGGTGAAGAGGATGGAGATTTGGAAGCGGGAACATTGGTTCGAGTTATCAAACTCTAAGTGCTTTGTCAATCCCAAATGGGATGACAAAAGTTTATTTTACGATCTTCGCTTTAATCGCTTCTTCTTCAACCATATCTTTATGATATTTTTGTTTTATCAAAAATAAGACTTTTACATTTAGGGACCTTTTCGATAGAGACTGGAATATAGGATCTTTTTAAACATACTCTTTGTAATTGTTAAGATAGTAAGAATGTGTATAATTGTAAGAAAAAATTGGAATTAAATTGATACTGGCTAAAATTAAACTGAAAATATTACAAATAGATGAACTTTTTTTTAAGGGATATATTAAAGCATTCCACTCTCGTTATTTCGCGTACAGAGGAAAAGCGTATGTGTTAACCAAGGATTTATATTTTCCTCCGCATACCTCTTCAAATAAAAGCGTACGACTGGGACCGGAAGGAGAATTATTGGCTATAGGAGGAGATCTGACACCGGAACGAATGGTCTATGCATTTAAAAATGGAATTTATCAAATATCTTTTAAAGATCAGCCGATTCTTTGGTGGACATCAGAAATTCATTGCGTTTTGTTTCTGGAAAACATTCATATTAGCAACGATGTTCAGAAATTTATCAAGAAAGAAAATTTTCGCCTGACTGTAGATAAAGCTTATTATGATGTTGTCAGAGCTTGTTCAGAATCAAGAAATAGCTGGCTTACTCCTGAACGGATGACATCATCTTTTGAACTGCATGAATTGGGTTTTACTCACTCTGTTGAAGTCTGGCAGGGTGAAAAACTGGTTGGCGGGTTGTTTGGGATTGCATTAGGATCATCTTTTTATGGAGAATCAATGTTCGCTCGAGTGAAAAACAGCTCAAAAGTAGCTTTTACGGCGTTATGTATCCGATTGAAGGAAATGAATTATTTGATATGTGATTGTGGAATTTGGCCAACTGATCATTTGAAAAGTTTTGGCGCAGATATTATTCCGCGTGATGAGTTTCTTGGAATTCTGGATCAAAGTGTGAAAACTCCCAATATCGACAAAGATTGGGAAAACTTATTTGAAGACTGGGATTTTAAATCTGCTATCAAAAACTATGTGTCTTTAGCACAAAAAAATAAAGAGGTCTCCCCGATTGGGTCGGGGAAAGCATAACTTATTTTACGATCTTCGCTTTAATCGCTTCTTCTTCAACCATATCTTTACGATATTTTACTGCGACGATATTTTCGGTTTCGTTGATAAACCATTCCGCGATATGCTCATGTTCCAATGCGTTTAATTTATCCATATCTACATGATCCAATGAGAGATACAGATGGGAATATCGGTGCGGATTTTGCATTTTAAAGGTCCACAAAAGCCATAATGTAGTGATGACGAGCAAAGCGATGGTGAACACTTCACGAGTGGAGTATTGCAGTGCGATACCCGCAGCAGCTCCGCCGATAAAGGTCATAAAGTAGGCAAACCCGTTGGCGATACCGAGTGCCGCCCCTTTTTGGTGCACTTTGGCATATTTGGAGATCATCGATTGTACGAGCGGCTCCATCATGTTAAATGCCATAAAGAAACTCACTACCCCTATGATAAATTCCCATCCTTTATTTGCAAAGCCCATAAGGGTAAATGCGAGGATGAATAAAACGATGGAAATTAAAAATATTTCACGCGGTTTATTGTATTTTTCACCGAACACTGCTGCAGGTCCCATAGCCAACAGCCCCATAACCATTGCCGGTACAAATGCTTGCCAAAGATCTTTTTTATCCCACAAAAAGCCGTATTCAGGCTTGGTCAAAAAGATAGGGATGAGAACGAACGAAACCGTCATAAGTCCTTTTTGCATACCGTTGGTAATAATCATACTAAGGAGATTCGGATCTTTTAGAATATCTTTGGTCGTTGTTGTCGAATGGTAGATATGACGAATACGCGGAGGTGTCGGGACATTGGTAAAGAGGACGATCATTGATAGGATCGATAAAGCTCCGGCAATCCAAAACAGTGAGGAAAATCCGAATCCTGCGGCAATAACCGGTCCCAAAGCCATAGCAGCGGCAAAACTGATTGCAATGGTTCCTCCCATAAGCGCCATCGCATGTCCCCGTTTTTCTTCAGTGACCAAATCACTGATCATGGCAGGGATGACTGCACCGATCGCTCCGGCACCTTGTAAAAAGCGTCCTACCATCAGTGTATAGATATCGGTGCTTACCGCACAGATGATCGATCCGACCAAAAAGATGACTAATCCTATAAGAAGTGTAGGCTTGCGACCGATTTTATCACTCAGTACACCAAAGGGTACTTGAAAGATCGCTTGTGTCAGCGCATATCCTCCAACAATGACACCGATGAGAAGAGGGGTGGCACCCGGAAGGTTGAGTGCATAGGCAGAAAGGACAGGAAGAACTAAAAATAGACCGAAAAAGCGGAGCGATAGAATCGCCGAGAGTGGGAGAACCGTTTTAAACACCGTGCAACCTTAGATACGTTAAAATTTTCAGTATTATATTACACCCTTAGATGAAACATCGGGTAAACACCGATAGTTAAAGTCTACTGTAAGGAATGAAATGAAAATCGTCTTGGCAACGTCGAATAAAGGGAAAGTTCGTGAGATTATCGAACTGTTACACGATCGGGAAGTTTTCCCCTATACCGATCTGATCGAAGGATTCGAGATCGTTGAAGACGGCGATACGTTTAAAGAAAATGCATTGATCAAAGCCCGTGCGGTTTATACGGCATTGGGTGATCCTGAAGCGATTGTAATGGCGGATGACAGCGGTATCAGTGTGGATGCACTCTCTGGGGCTCCGGGGATTTACAGCGCCCGTTACAGCGGAGAGGGTGCGAGTGATCGGGATAATCTGCTTAAACTTGTCGAAGGGTTAAAGGAAAAAGGGCTAGATACTTCTCCAGCTCACTATACGGCGGCGATAGCGATTGTTTCTCGTGAGGGGGAGAGCTGTGTTCACGGATGGATGTATGGCGATGTCATTACCGAGCTGCGGGGCGAAAACGGTTTTGGATATGATCCGATCTTTATCCCTGCAGGGTTTGACCAGACACTTGGGGAGTTGGGAAACGATGTGAAAAAAGGGCTTTCTCACCGTTCTAAAGGATTGGAACTGGCAAAAATTTTGATCGATCAGATTAAGTTTTTACGGACAAAATAATTATTTGATTTCGTCATTCCCGCGTAGGCGGGAATCCAGCTTTTTAAACAACATTAATTCATGTTTTTATTTTATATTGTGATCAGATATAATAATCGCTATATTTTATTCTAAATCTATGGAGTTTTTAATGCGTTTATTTTTTTATGGACTACTTGTTGATCATCATCAGAATGTTTTGATGCGTGTAATAAATAAGGGATATTATGACTCTCAATGCTAATAAAATAAAATCATTTATCGCTAAGGAGTGGTTAGTAATTTTATCGGTGGTAATAATAAGTACGCTGGGATTATTTGTTCTTGATAAAACTTCTAAGCCGATATTTAATTACTATACGGCAAGAGATAATGGATATTCAGATCAAGACATCCAAGAAGCCACTGGCGTAGATATTGCTCAAATTCGTAAAGATGGATATGAAGATAGCGATATAGCAAAAGCTTTTAATCAGCCATCAGAAAAATCAATAACCAATACAAAAATATTGGCGCAATTTAATGGTACTATCAAAAAAAAAGTTACATCTTCAAAAAAATTAAATTCAAATAATGTTAAGGAAATCGATATTTCAGATATGGATGAGTTCTTCAAGGAAAGGGAAACAGTATATATAACTATTTTGAATACAAATAGGGATGAATTGCCAACTCCTATAAAAACAATTATTTATTTATATCTCTCTACCTTATTTTTTAGAGTAACATTTTGGGCTATAAAGTGGGTTAGAAACGCAAGTAAAGACGATGAAATAT
Organism: Sulfuricurvum sp.; assembly: GCF_028712165.1. Lineage (GTDB taxonomy): Bacteria > Campylobacterota > Campylobacteria > Campylobacterales > Sulfurimonadaceae > Sulfuricurvum. The sequence continues at coordinate 43,491 of NZ_JAQTQR010000005.1, forward strand.
CCAACAGATAATCTCAATAATTTAGTTGATTTATTTAACTGTAATTCTAAAAGAGAATTAGAAAAACTCGCTAAAGATATAATTATTCATCAACAAGATTTTGTTGAAATAATTTTAGCCGCACAACATAACGAATTAAGTCCATATAATTATGCAAATTATTTTGATAGACGCATTCCTGACCATTTAATGCCCACTGAAGAAGAACACGAAGCAATTTCTAAGAATGGAGTGGGCAAGTATAAAACACGAAAAGCACAAAAATTCGCAAATAAAATATTTCAGCTTCCAATCCAACAAAGAATTACAGCAGCACATTTGTTTTATACATCTGATCAGAAGTATTGGAACCTATTTTACTTCGACGATAAAGATAGATCAAAATATGATAATCACTGGAAATATGGCCCCCATATTCATTTTGTGTCTGATCTGTGGCCAAATTTATCTTTGTCATCTGTATGGGAAAAAGTATGCAGTGGGAAATTTTCTTTTTCAAACAAGCTTCACTTGAAATATGAAGATAAATAATGGCCTAAAAAAGTGGAGGGGGCAAGTTACTTTATTATCTCGTTTCCCCGTTCGTGGTGAGCTTGTCGAACCATGAACGCCTACCCTTCGATAAGTATAGGGCGAACGGAGATAGCTGGATTCCCGATCAAGTCGGGAATGACGGTGAAAATATGCCATTGACAAACAATCCACATTAGAATAAAATACATTGTATATATAAAAAGGCTGTATGATGATTAGAACGAAAGTAATACGATACAGCCTAGAGAAAAATGAGTTGTTGAAAGAACAACGAAATATCGGTTTTGAGGATGTTCTTTTAGCGATAGAGAATGGTGGACTGCTCGATGATATTGAACACCCCAAGAAAGAGAAATATCCGAACCAAAACATCTTTATTATTTTGGTAGAGATAAAAGAGTACGTTTATTTGGTTCCTTATGTAGAGGATGATGAATCAATTTTTTTAAAAACGATCATCCCATCGCGTCAAATGAACAAAAAATACAATATAGGAGCCCCAAAATGATTCCTTTGGACGAATACGAAAATGAACTTTTAGAGAGTGTCGAAAAAGGTGAATGGGTGAGCAAAGGGAACGTAGATGAGCGATTAAAATCGTTGCAATTTTACATCAAGAATCAAAACAAAAAAGCGATTTCTATTCGAGTCAATGAGAATGATATTTATGAACTCAAAAAGAAAGCGTTAGAAAACTCAATCCCTTATCAAAATATCATTCAGATGTTAATACATCAATTTGCGACCAATAAAATCAAATTGAGTGTCTAAAAAGGTTGGATTCCCAATAAAGTGGGAATGACGAGTAGTAATTATGCCGGAAGTTCCGTAACCATATAAAAGAATATAATCCCTACGATGATTCGGTAAATCGCGAATGGGACAAAGGTGTGGCGGCTGACAAAACCGACGAATGCTTTGACGGTTGCGAACGCAAAGATAAATGCGGTGACAAAGGCGATGATCAGCATTGACCAGTCGTCTACGACGAGTTCGCTGCGATGTTTAAACAGATCGTATGCGGTCGCAATAAACATCGTCGGGATCGCCAATAAAAATGAGAACTCCGCGGCACTTTTACGATTGAGTCCTGAAAATAGACCCCCGATAATCGTTGCACCCGATCGGCTGGTTCCGGGAACCATCGAAAGACTTTGGAAAATACCGATAACAAAAGCTTCTTTCATCGTCAGTTCGCTCAAATCTTTCCCGTCTTCGATCGCTTTGTCACGGCGCAGATATTCGACGAGTAAAAAGATTATCCCTCCGGCTATAAGCATGATACTGACTGTTTCAACCCCAAAAAGTGCTTTGATGTGCTTATACAATAAAAAGCCCAGTGCTCCGGTCGGAAGAAAAGCAACCGCAATTTTAAACCAAAGGGTTTTGTCCTGTAGAAGTCTTTGGGCATACAAAAAGAGTACGGCTAATATACTTCCCAGTTGAATAGAAACTTCAAACGCCTTATGTGCGGCAGTCTGTTGAAGCCCTAAAAGCTGTGAAGCCAATATGAGATGACCCGTCGAGGAGATAGGTAAAAACTCGGTTACTCCTTCTAGAGCACCTAATATCAATGAATCAAATATAGTCATATACAACTCTTTTTTTGGCGCAATTGTAGCACACGAAAGTAACTTAAACCTCCCCTAACCTCACATAGGATAAAATTCGCGGATTTGTGACACTTTCCATCAAGGAATTTTTTAATGCTACTTTTTACTCCCGGACCTACCCCTGTACCTGAGTCGGTACGTATTGCCATGGCTGGTGAAACGCTACACCACCGAACTCCCGAATTTGAGGCAATTTTTGAGCGAACCCGCACATTGCTATTTGAACTTTTGGGGATGGATGAAGTATTAATGCTCGCTTCATCGGGTACCGGTGCAATGGAAGGTGCCGTGATTAATCTAGCCCACTCCAAACTTCTTTCGATCAATTCGGGAAAATTCGGAGAGCGTTTTGGCAAGATTGCCGTGGCTCACGGGATTGCAAATGTTGAGATTAAACATGAATGGGATACTCCTGCTACAGTTGAGGAAGTTCAAGCGGCACTTAATGCGAACCCTGATATTGATGCACTTGCGATTCAAATCTGTGAATCAGCAGGTGGACTTCGTCACAATGTAGAAGCGATTGCAGCGGCAGTAAAAGCGTATAACCCTGCCATTATGGTTATTGCTGACGGTATCACAGCTGTCGGTGTCGAAAAAATCGATGTAACGAATATCGACTGTCTGATCTCAGGAAGCCAAAAAGCATTAATGCTTCCTCCTGGACTCGCGATCATGGGTCTATCGAATGCTGCGATTGAGAAAATCGGAAGCGGTAAAGGGTATTATTTTAACCTTGCAACCGAGATCAAAAATCAGCGTAAAAATACGACGGCATGGACTGCAGCAACGACAATTACCATTGGTTTGGAATCGGTTTTAAACCGTATTAAAGCCGAGGGTGGACTTGATAAGCTCTACGCCGATACGGCGCGCCGTGCGCAAGCGACTCGCGAAGCGATGAAGGCAATCGGCCTCTCTATTTATCCGACAACTCCTGCCGATTCGATGACGACGGTAGGAGACGCCGAAGCGAAAAAAATCCGCTCAACTCTTAAAGAATTCGATGTGAATGTGGCCGGCGGACAAGACCATATCAAAGATTCGATTTTCCGTATCAACCATATGGGCCTTATTGCTCCGTATGAAGCATGTTGGGCAGCCAACAGTGTAGAATTGGCATTGGCAAAAATGGGTCGACGCTCTTTCGACGGAACCGCGAACCGCGTGTTTAATACCGTCTATTTCGGACTCTGATATTATGGTATTTGAACACGAAATCCCTGAGGGCTCAAAGCTTTACTTTGCCGGTGCGGCAAAAACGAAGCGTACTATCGAAACCAAAGCGAGCACCTTGTTGAGTGAAGCCGGATTTGAAGAGATTTTAACGCCGTTGTTTTCCTATCATCAGCATATGAGCGTGTGCGATCAGCGTGAACTTATCCGTGTCAATGACAGCGAAAATCACCCGATCAGTCTTCGCGCCGATTCAACGATCGACGTGGTACGTATTGTCAATAAACGTCTCGGCGGAAATACCGAACACAAAAAATGGTTCTATATTCAGCCGGTGTATCGCTATCCTGCCGAAGAGCAGTATCAGATCGGTGTTGAGATTATTGATGAGCCGAATCTCTCACATGCACTTACACAAGCGACACGGATTTTAAATGAATTGGAAATTGCTCCATTATTGCAAATTTCAAATATCAACATTCCCCGTATCCTTTCTGAAATGCTGGAATTGCATTTAGACGATTTTCGACATGTCAATATTGAGAAATTCTTATCGTTGAAAATCGATTGGTTAACACGGTTGGTTTATATGCAGCATGTGCATGAAATCGATGAAGTTGCGCCGATTGTTCCTGATGCCATTAGACCCGAATTGATGAAGATTAAAGAACTCTGTGTGGGGCTGGAATATCCGAATGTCGTTATAGCTCCCCTTTATTACGCTAAAATGCTCTATTATGATGAGCTCTTTTTCCGCGTAATCGAAGGGAACGAAATGTACGCGATGGGCGGACGTTACAAAAGTGATGAGACTGTATCAGTCGGGTTTGCAATTTACACCGATGCGTTGATTGACGCATTACACCAATAACTAAAGTAGGATTATTTATGAAAGCGGATTTAATAGTAGGGATTCAATGGGGTGACGAAGGAAAAGGGAAAATCGTCGATTTGCTTGCGCAAAAATACGATTGTGTCGCCCGTTATCAGGGGGGGCACAATGCCGGACATACCATTGTAGTCGATGGAAAAACGCATGCTCTCCACTTAATTCCATCCGGGATTTTGAATCCTAAAGCGATTAACATTATCGGAAACGGTGTCGTTGTCTCTCCCGAAGCTCTTATTAAAGAGATGAAACAGTTCGATAACCTCCTCGGACGATTGTTCGTCTCTGAATCTGCACATATGATTTTAACGTTTCATACGTTGATCGATCAAGCGAAAGAGAAACTGCGCGGCGAAAAAGCGATCGGTACGACGGGCCGTGGAATCGGGCCGGCTTACAGTGAAAAAATTGCCCGTGCCGGTTTCCGTTTGGGCGAGTTGCGTGATGTTGAGACTTTGACAAGCCGTGTTATGGAATATTTTGACCAAAATAAAGCAATTTTCGAAGCGCTTGAGATTGCTTTACCGTCTCGTGAAGAGTTGGTAATAGAGTTGAGTACTTTTGCGGAAGCATTGGTTCCATTTTTGGCCAACACGACGAAAATGGCATGGGATTTGATGGATGATGAAAAGAAAATTCTCCTCGAAGGGGCTCAGGGTACGATGCTGGACATCGACCATGGAACCTATCCGTATGTGACAAGTTCATCGACTATTTCAGCAGGGGCATGTACCGGTCTAGGGGTTAATCCAAAAGATATCGGTAAAGTGACGGGGATTGTAAAAGCGTACTGTACACGTGTCGGTAACGGGCCGTTTCCTACGGAAGATCACGGTGAGATTGGGGAGCGTCTCCGCAAGCAAGGGCATGAATTCGGAACCACGACAGGACGCCCTCGCCGATGCGGCTGGTTTGATGCCGTAGCATGCCATTATGCGAGCCGTCTTAACGGATGTGATGACCTTTCTATTATGAAACTCGATGTCCTCGACGGTTTTGATGAAATTAAAGTGTGCGTGGCGTATGAAGTAAACGGCGAAGTGATCGATTATATGCCGCTGGATCTTGATGGTGTTAAACCGGTCTACAAAACATTCCCGGGCTGGGATAAAACAGAGGGTGTACGCCGTTTTGAGGATCTTCCGAAAACAGCTCAAGAATATCTTCGTGCTATCGAAGAGTTAACACAAACTAAAATCGGTATGATTTCAACATCACCGGATCGAAACGACACGATTACTTTATAATCATTCATGAGGAGCCGTTATGGGAAAATCGCGTTACGAGCCTTTGGTTAAACTCAAAAAAAAGAGTTTAGACAATGCCGAACGCGCCCTTATCGGTGCCAATAATGCCCTTTCCTCCGCTTCTGACAAACTAAATCGTGCCTATGAATACCTTTCACATATGACACTTCCGACACACGGTTCGGTAAGTGAATTTTCCCAAGCAACGGCTATGATACATGCGCAACATTTAAGCATCGAACAGTGCCAGCAAGCGTTTCAAGCTGCACAGATGAAACAGCAGCAGATGAGGGACCATTTTAAAGCGGCGATGATTGAGTATGAGAAGTTCAAATATTTGGAAGTCCAAGAGATGAATGCTCAGATTAAAATGCTCAAGGATCAAGAAGCAAAAATGCTCGACGAAATAGGGACTATGATCTATAAAAGAGAGGTTTTATGAAATTTATTTTGCTATTGATATTAGGTCTAGTTTGGCTTCAGGGGGCGGAGAATACGAAATCGTATGAATGTACCAAAATTTTTGAAGATCGCAAGAATGAACTTTTGGTGCAGTTGGAGCGTTTGGATGAACAGCGCCAATCGCTAGACACGCTCAAAAAGGCGACAGAAGAGCTTTTACGCAAAAAAGAGGCATTAGTTCAGGGGAAAGATACAAAAGTTGATCAAAAGTTGAGTGAAATCAAATCAAGAGAAGCATCCATTAAAAAGATGCTGGATGAAAATAAAAAAGTATTAGACGAGATGAAACAGCTCAAAGCAAATAAAGTTTCTCAGGCATATGCAAAAATGAAACCTGCCGCGGCGGCATTGATACTCTCTGAAATGTCAGCTGATGATGCGGCAGCGATATTGACAACACTAAACAGCAAAGGTGTCGGACAGATATTGGCAAAAATGGATCCGAAAAAAGGGTCCGATATTACCAGTAAATTGCGAAAAGTACCTGAACCTGTAAAATAGAAATCTAGATTGCTCTAAGCGATTTGAGAGGTGTTTTAGAGTAAAATGCAAAAAATTTCACTCCAGGGCTGGCAATGAAGGTTTCACTGACACACGTACCCCACATCGCGACACGAATCGCCGTCGATCTTAGCCGCAGCGGTTTGGTTACCATGACCAAAGGGCTTGAAAGCACTGCTAAAGAGGCCGAAAAAGTGTTGGCTGCAAACATTAAAAAAGAGATCGCTTTGGAAGAAAAAGTTAAAGAGATCGTCAACGCCAACGAAGAGCAGATCGATTTTTATCTCGCCGATGAGCGACAACTCTTTTTTATGATCAAAAAGAAATTGGCACCGGAATTCGGAGTCGTTCTTTCCTATGAAGACCGTTATTCAGACATCGCACATCAGATTCTCAATGAATTGTACGAAGAAGATTTGATTAATTACGATGTCAGCGAAAATCGTATCAAAAATATCATTTATGATGCGATAACAGGATCTATCGCCGATTCAAGCGAGATTGAATCCGCAGTGTATCAAAAGCTTAAAAGCTATAAACGTGATCTTATTCCGGGAACCGATGAATATGAAATCGTGTATGAAAAACTCTATAAAGATGAATTGGTTAGACGGGGGATGGCATAATGCGTGATGTTTGGATTTATCTCGAAAATGGGACGTATCTAAGTGCCAAAAGTTTCGGAGCAGACACAACTGCTGTAGGCGAAATCGTTTTTAATACCTCTATGAGCGGATATCAAGAGATTATTACCGACCCTTCATATGCAGGGCAATTTGTAACATTTACGATGCCTGAGATCGGTAATGTCGGGGTGAATGATGAAGACATGGAGAGTTCTAAAGCCCATTGTAAAGGGGTAATCGTTCGCCAATATCAAAGTCATTATTCAAATTTTCGCGGAAAAGAAGCATTACACACTTTTTTAGAAAAACACGGAATCATTGGAATTTGTGACATCGATACCCGCTATATCACCAAAATGCTGCGAACCGAGGGGGCAATGATGATGATTGCTTCGACAAAAGTAAGTGACAAAGAGGAACTCAAAAAACTTCTTGAGAATTCACCTCGTATTGAAGAGATTAACTATATCGAAGAAGTGAGTACGAAAACGTCATACGTTCATAAGAACGGTATTTATGATCCGTTTAACTTCCGTTATAACGACGCTCCGGCACCTAAGGCTAAGATTGCGGCAATCGATTTCGGTGTCAAACGCAATATCCTTAATGAATTGACTGAAGCTGGATTGGAAGTCGAAGTTTTGCCGAACTCATTTAGTGCAGATGAGCTTATCGGACGTTATGATGCCAAAGAGATTGACGGTGTTTTTCTCTCAAACGGTCCAGGAGATCCATTGGTTCTAAAACGTGAACAAGATGAGATAAAAAAACTCATCGAGCGTAAAATACCGCTATTCGGGATCTGTTTGGGACACCAGCTTTTGAGTATAGCACACGGTTACGACACGCATAAACTTAAATTCGGTCATCACGGCGGAAATCATCCGGTGAAAAATATTAAGACTGGAATGGTAGAAATTACTGCACAAAATCATAATTATAATGTTCCTGAATCAGTACGTGAGATTGCTGAAGTAACGCATGTAAATCTTTTCGACAACACGATCGAAGGGCTTCGCTATAACAGCGGACATGTTTTCTCGGTTCAGCATCACCCTGAATCCAGCCCGGGTCCTAAAGAGAGCCGATACATCTTCAGCGAATTCCTTCAACTTCTTCAACGCTAAATTAACTCTTTGGGAATCCCAAAGGGTGATTTGACGAAAAATTTACCCTTTAGTGTTACTTTTTTACCCCTATTTCTGTAAATAAACTTAAATATATCGTTAAGTTTTCATATAGCGAAAAACATTTAATAATTTAAGATTGATTAAAAGCTCGTATTGCTATCATTAGAGTGTCTAATAGCCTACTTTTGTTACAAAAGTGTTAAGGGCATCTTTGATTTCACAAGTTTTGCGAAGTCAGAGGTGCCCTAATAGGCTCTTATGCTTTGAATCTTTAAGGAGGTCGTAAATGGAGAATCGTCCATTGGAGTATGATTACACGGTTGCGAAGATGTTTATGCTTACAACGGTGTTACTCGGAATCGTCGGGATGCTTGTCGGCGTTATTTTGGCGTGGGAAATGGCATTTCCTGCAGTCAATACAATTGCGGGATCAGGATTGGCAGAATATACAAACTTCAGCCGTCTTCGTCCGTTGCACACCGATGCAGTAATTTTTGGATTTACCTTTAGCGGTATCTGGGCAACATGGTACTATGTTGGTCAACGTGTATTAAAAGTATCGATGGCTGAATCAAAATTCTTGATGTTCCTCGGTAAATTACATTTTGGACTCTACTTATTAGTAGTTGTTTCAGTTGTAGTTTCATTGTTGTTGGGGATTACAACATCAAAAGAATATGCTGAATTCGAATGGCCTATCGATATCGCAGTTGTTGTGGTTTGGGTTATTTGGGGTATGTCAATTTTCGGTTTGATCGGTATCCGCCGTGAAAAATCATTGTATATCTCTATTTGGTATTACATTGCTACTTTCTTGGGTATCGCAATGTTGTATCTATTTAACAATATGGAAATTCCAACGTATTTCGCATCAGGCGGAATCGGTGCATGGTATCACTCTGTTTCAATGTACTCCGGTACAAATGACGCGTTGGTACAATGGTGGTATGGACACAACGCGGTTGCGTTCGGATTTACTGTACCTATCGTTGCAATGATCTATTACTTCCTTCCAAAAGAATCAGGTCAAGCGGTTTATTCATATAAATTGTCTCTTCTTGCATTCTGGGGCTTGATGTTTGTTTACCTTTGGGCCGGCGGACACCACTTGTTGTTCTCGACTGTACCTGACTGGATGCAAACAATGGGTTCTGTATTCTCTGTTGTATTGATTCTTCCGTCATGGGGTTCTGCGATCAATATGCTTTTGACCATGAAGGGTGAATGGCAACAAGTTGCTGCAAGTCCATTGATCAAATTCATGATCTTGGCTTCTACATTCTATATGTTCTCAACTCTTGAAGGTCCGATCCAAGCGATCAAATCTGTTAATGCACTTGCTCACTTTACAGACTGGATCGTAGGTCACGTACATGATGGTGTTCTTGGATGGGTTGCATTCATGATCATGGCTGCATTGTTCCATATGGCTCCGCGTGTATTCAAACGTGAGATTTATTCTAAATCATTGATGAATACTCAATTCTGGATTCAAACTCTAGGTGTTGTATTGTATTTCACTTCTATGTGGATTGCCGGTATTACACAAGGTATGATGTGGCGTGCGCATGATGAATTCGGTAACTTAGCTTACTCGTTCATCGATACAGTTGCTGTATTGCACCCATATTTCACTATTCGTGCGGTAGGTGGTACATTGTATCTCCTAGGTATGTTCTTGTTTGCATACAACATGTACAAAACCATGACAAGTGGTCGTCGTGTTGAAGAATCAGAGCTTCAATCAGCATCGCCGATGGGCGCATAACAGAAGGGGGAAATATGTTTCACTGGTTAGAAAAACACCCGTTCTTTTTCGCGGTAGCGGTATTCGTTACCATCGCGTTTGCGGGACTTATTGAAATTTTGCCAAACTTTGCGGAAGCGTCTCGACCGGTTATCGGTACGAAACCTTACAGCACACTTGAGTTGGCTGGTCGACATGTTTACATCAAAAACAGCTGTAATGCATGTCACTCACAATTAGTTCGTCCATTCAAATCTGAAACTGACCGTTACGGTCACTACAGCTTGAGCGGTGAATATGCGTATGATCGCCCATTCCTTTGGGGTTCAAAACGTACCGGTCCGGATTTGATGCGTGTAGGAAACTACCGTACTACAGACTGGCATGAAAACCACATGAAAGATCCTGCAGCAGTTGTTCCAGGTTCAATTATGCCGGCATATGGCTGGTTGTTTAAAAACAGTGCGGATATTGATACTGCGTATGCAGAACAGGTAACCGTAAATAAAGTTTTTGCTGTTCCATACAATGCAGAAATTCCAATGGCAGACGGTTCAAAATCGACTGTTAAATTGGCAGCTACATTAGATGAAGCACATGCGGATGCTCTCGAAGAGGCAAAAGTGATTGCAGCAGATATGAAAGATCAAGATGTTAAAGATGCGGTAGCAGCGGGTAATATCCCTGAGATCGTTGCGCTAATTGCGTACCTTAACAGCTTGAAATAAGGAGCAGTGCGTGGATATTAGTACATTTCAAGCTTATGCTTACTTTTTCTTTACGGCCTTTATGGTGGTAGTACTGTATTCGTACATTTATCATTTGTACAGTTCACAGTGGAAAGGGAAGCGTGATTACGAAAAGTACGGAGATCTTGCGCTGCATGATGAGATTGACGATCATCCGATCGAGAAAATCTCAGAGAATGATGAGAAAAAGTAGGAGGCATAAATGAATAAGACAGTACTTGCTGCTATCATAGTTGTAATTGCAATGCTTGGCTTCACTTACGTTGCTGTCGGTGGTGCCGGCGGTATGGGTGGTGAAGGTGATTGGGTTAACAAACTCGCCGTTCTCGGTGCAGTTGTCCTTGTCATTGTTACAGCATTTGTAGTAACCAAATATGTTCGACAAATGCAATTTGACCGTGCAAGCGGTAAACTTGCAGATGAAAACTGGGACGGCATCGGAGAATATAAAAACGAACTACCTTTTGGTTGGGCAATTATTTTTCTTGGTCTTGTAATTTGGGCGATCTGGTATTTCCTTGTAGGATATCCGGTTAATGCATATTCACAAATCGGTGAATATAACGAAGAAGTAGCGGCGCACGATGCAAAATTCGAAGCGCAATATGCTAATATGGACGATGCTACTCTCAAAGAGATGGGCGGATCAATCTTTATCGTACAATGTGCTCCATGTCACGGTCTTCAGGCTGACGGTATGGACGGAAAAGCGGCAAACTTGAATCACCGTATCGCTGAAGCGTCAGTCAAGCACGTTATTCAAAACGGTTCAAACAATCAACTTCTCGGTATGGAAATGCCAATGCCGGATCGTAACGGTTTGATGAATGCTAATACCGGTGCTTTGATTACGGATGCTGAGATTGACTCTGTAGCAAAATATGTTGCAGGCGGAATGAAAGGCACTGCAGGTGCTGATGTATTTGCAGGCGTTTGTGCTGCATGTCACGGACCTGACGGTAAAGGTATGGATATGGTTGCACCAAATATTGCTGAATTTAATCCTACGCTTATTGCGAATGTATTGAAACACGGTAAAAAAGGTGTAATCGGTCAAATGCCGGCATTTAATAACTTGACAGACGTTCAAGTAAAAGCGCTTGGTGCTTATGTCACCGGCCTTAGCAAATAAGGAGAGTCATAATGGAAAATCGTAGTATTTTTGCATTGGACGGTATCACTGGTATGTTAATTGCGACCGTATTGCTCCTCTCTATCCTCGTCGGTTTGACCGTTTGGGGATTGGGTGTACAACAAGGTAGTGCAAATAATTTTTACCAAATTCAAAATGAAAAAGAGATCCAAATGATTAGCACTGAAAATGCTACTCATAAGATCGATGTAAAATAAGGAGTTTAGTATGGCAAGTATCATGGATAAACTCATCACCATCGCTTTGGTGATATCAGCAGCTGTCACATTGTGGGCAGTTGTTACACCTAATCATCTTTTCGTCGGGTAAGGGTAGCTTTTGTTACTCTCACGAGGGCTAGCGGCCCTCACCTTTATCACACTTTTTTCTTTCTCCCTTCATGCGGAATATTTATATAAAGACGATGTTGTTAATAATCCTAAGTTTGCGGAACAAATCAATGCGATCGGTACTGAGCTTAAAGCGAAAACAGGCGTTTCTCTTTATCTTGTAATGGTACGGGACCTAGATGAGAATCAAAGTATTGCGGATTTTGAAAAGCAAGTAGTTGCACAGGTAAAAGAGCCTGCAGTGATTATGACATTTATAGAGCTTCAGCAGGAAGTTGATATTTTAGCTCGTCCCGTCTCTTTATACGAACATTTTAATAAAGCTCAAATTCTAAGCCCGAATGCCACATTCATTGGCTCCGTTGTCAGTGCGATTATGTTTGCACGCAGTTATGACGAAGCAAAAGAACTAATCACTAACCGTGGCGGTACTATTTTGCCTATTTTGGCTGAAAAAACAAAAGACGGTGAAACCGTTAAGAAGTATTCAGTTGCGATGTTTAACGGATACAGCGATACGGCGGATCAAATCGCGGCGGCACAAGGGGTCACACTCAGCTCATCTGCCGGAAACGGAAGTAAAAACTTTATCGATATTATTCGGTTAATTTTTTACGGTATTATTCTGTATGGTATTTCGCGATACGTATACGGACGTTTTTTTCGTCCTAAGAAGGATAAGAATGTTTAAAAATCCCGGTACAAAATGGCCTATTATTATTGCACTTGCGATCGCCGGTGTAATAGGGATGTCAGTTGTAACGCTTAAAATTGCAGCTAATAACCCGGTAGAAATGTCTAATTTTGAAATGCACAGCTATCATGATTACGATCATGGGATCAATGATATTATTGAAGCTAAAATTGCATTTGATAAAAAATACAACATTGCTTTTTTAACCCCTCAGATATCAGAAAAAGGGACGGTTATCGAGTATAAGGTAACGGATAAATCGGGTAACGCTGTTAATGATGCAAAGGTGGAAGCGGTTCTTATGCGCCCTGATGTGAATCAACACGATATCAATCTTACCAATCCTGTTGTGAGTGAAGGCAGATATGCTTTTAATCCGGTGGATCTTCCAAAAGCAGGACGTTGGGATATTACAGCAAAGGTGACTGTCGGTGCAGACAGTCGATATTATAACCTCAAAGCGGATACACGCTACCCGAATACGTTCGAATTTTAATATAACTGCTTTATAATTACTATCACTTCTCCCCTTTAGGGGAAATTTACTACAATATTCACAATCGTAACAAATCAAAATTTACACGTTTTTTTATATTAACTGTGAGTAGGTATTTTTAGGAAAAAGAGAGGGAACATCGCAGTGAATAAAGAGTGTATTGTTTATCCTACTGCGAGATGCATCCGTGAAGCGGTAACTGTTTTAGATGAATGTTTTCTCTCTCACATGATGAGCATGGGAGAGTTTCTCTCCCGTGCGTACGTGGCAGTCGGCAAAACGGTCCCTGATGAGGATTTACGTCTTTTGGCAATGCACGAAGCGAGTGACTTTTCAGGTTTCAGTGCACTTAACATCGAGCGTAATTTTTTTAGTTTCATCCAAAATTCGGAATATTTATTTCGTTTTTTTGAAGAGTTGAGCTCGGAACAGGTTTCCGTTGAAACCCTTCAGTCGGTTGATGTATACGGTGAATACGAAGAGCATATTAGTATACTCAGACGCTTGCGTGAACGATACGGCGATATTTGTTCACGTGAAGGGTGGGCGGATAGAATTTTCAATTCAGAGCACACGACAATACAACACGATTTTTTGCGAAACTTTGAGAAGATAACAATAATCGTCGAAGGGTATCTAAGTCGATATGAGATAGCTCTGCTTCGAGAATGCGCCGTCCATTTAAAGGTTATTCTCAACTACAACACAACGGCATATAACCGAAAAATGACGGCGCGGTTTGAGGAGATGGGATTTGAATTAAAAGAGGAGATGGAATATCGACTATCACTTAGTGACATTCAGATTATAGAGGAAAAACCACTCCATATCAACCGTTCCCTAAGATGCGAAATCTTCCACACACGATTGGCACAAATCGGATTTATCAAAGCCTCTGTCGAATCGTTTGTAGAAGAGGGGATTGAGCCGGAAAAAATAGTGGTTGTTTTGCCTGATGAAGATGCGGCTGCCGTGTTAAAAGAGTTCGATACTGAGGGAAATTTCAACTTTGCGATGGGAGAGTCGTTTGTTAACAGCGCTCTCTATCGTAAAATGGAGAGCATCACCCTTTTTTTAGATGAAGCAAGTGTTCTTAACCGTGAACGTATCCGAAATATCAATGTATCTACTATCGATTGGTTTAAATCGCATTACCCTAAAAAGTTTCGTTTTGCTCAGTTGGAAGAATTGATAGGATTGTTCGAAGATGCTGATCCGGAGTCGATTGAAATGATTCGTGATGAACTGCACCGGTTCAGTCATTTGTCCCATGCGTTGGAGGA
>NZ_JAQTQR010000120.1 GCF_028712165.1 Sulfuricurvum sp.
GTTATCCCAATCAAGTTCAGTTACAAGATGATGATGAACATCTGTTGATGAGACACCGCAGTCATGAAGCATCCCCATCAAAATAAGCGCATCGATACGATTTTGTTCCCAGCCCAATTTTTTTGCCACTTCAGCTGACATGTACGCGACTCGTTTACCGTGCATAGTATCATCAATGCCCACATAATCGAGTGCTTCAGAGAGGGCATAAGTCGCTTCTCTAAGATTTAGTAAATAGTCCATATCCATTTGCCTTCTAAAAATACATTATTTTTAATAATATCATTTTTTTAATACATCTCATACTTATTATACAGATATCCGTATAGCAGTATTTTCAATATAATATATATTATGTTAATCAAATACAATTTCAGTTTGCCTACGCTACACTTTTAGTATGGAATCTACAAAAGAACAACTCATTACAGATATCGAAAATCTATTGAACCGGTATGAAGGTATCAAGCCTACTCATATCGACCCGGCACTTTTACAGTTTTTAGATCGAAATACACTACTCAGTATTATTGATTCTATTCTGCGTCAGCAAGAAAAAACAAACGAATCAAATATTGAATGGTTAGAACAGTTTAAACAGTATTAATATCATACAAATTTATCACAAGAACTGTTTTTACTGAAATTCAACCCAAACTTGTTTTTTTAAGGTAATGCTAAAAAATATGATCTATAATAACAACAATTATCCACAGTGATATTTTTTAACATTGAAAATAAAAAGGAGTCCACATGTCATCTAACGTCGATTTGATCCAACTTACTGAACAAACCAAAAAGCTTACTGCAATGGTTGTAGAAGACGAAGTTGTAGCTAATGATCTTTTAAGCTCAACATTTAAAAACTTTTTTGCTGATGTAACTTCAGCTTACAACGGTGCAGAAGCATTACGCATGTATGAAAAAGTGAATCCGGATATCGTATTTGTTGATATCATCATGCCGGAAATCGACGGTATCGAACTTGCTCGTCGTATCCGTTCTATCAACCCGTCACAAATCATTATCGTTATTTCAGCAAGTAACGATATCCAAAAAATCTCTGAATCAATCGAAGTCGGAGTTAACAGCTTCATCCAAAAACCGATTGATACGAAAAAAATCCTTGAGATGCTTCAAAACATCACTAGTTTGGTGTCTAAACGTAAAAAAATCGAAACAAAAACATTCTCTATCTCTTTACCGTTGGATGTTTATGAATTGGTTGACGATAACGCAAAAGCAGAGAGTATCTCTAAAAATGCCGTTATTATTCGCGCACTTCGCTCGTTTTACAATGACTAACCTCCCCTCTTCCCATTTTTGTGGGAAGATTCAGTAGATTTAGCTTTTTTTCAGCATTATCTATCTATAATTTCGGCTCAGGTTTAACCTGTCTTATTGTCGGCCCCATCATCTAATGGTTAGGATTCCAGATTTTCATTCTGGCCATACGAGTTCGAATCTCGTTGGGGTCACCACTTTTAAACTCCTCCCACACCAATTTCGAAATCAACAACATTCAATTCATACAACTCTGTTTTATAGATTTTTTTTCTTCGTATTATCTCCTATATAAATCTATCTAGCCAAAGCCTGATCTCTATCTTAATGATATCTTCTGCAAGAGGTTTGGTTATAACTAAACACAAATAATGGCGTATAGAAAGAAATAGATAGAGAAGCAAGTTAATTTTTTGTAGGTTTTCAATCTAAGAAGTGTCACTCACCGTATTCGGTGAGTGTGAGAAAAGTTATTTGAAGAGAGCGATCATAACCCCTGCAGCAATTGCAGAACCGATAACTCCGGCAACATTCGGTCCCATCGCATGCATTAACAGCATATTTGTAGGATCATCTTTCGTCCCTTCTTTATGCGAAACTCGTGCAGCCATAGGAACCGCTGATACACCGGCAGAACCGATAAGCGGATTGATTTTCTCATCACTAAACATATTCATGATTTTAGCCATGATAACACCTGCAGCCGTTCCTACAGAGAATGCAACAAGACCTAAAACCAAAATTGCCAATGTATCGATAACAAGGAATTGATCGGAGGCGAGTTTTGATCCTACACCGAGGCCCAAAAAGATCGTAACGATATTAATCAACGCATTTTGCATCGTATCACTCAAACGATCAACTACACCCGATTCTTTGAAATAGTTACCTAACGCAAATGCACCGACTAATGGAGCAGCATCTGGTAACAACAAAATAATCATGGAAAAAACCAACAGTGGAAAAAGAAGTTTTTCCAAACGGCTAACATGACGCAAAGTACGCATACGGATTTTACGCTCTTCCGGTGTGGTCAAAGCTCTCATAATCGGAGGCTGGATAATTGGAACCAATGCCATATACGAGTATGAAGCAACCGCAATCGCTCCTAAGAGTTCAGGTGCCAACGACGTAGCGATAAAGATCGATGTCGGGCCATCCGCTCCCCCAATGATACTGATGGCTGCGGATTGCTGCAATGTAAAATCAAACCATGGTGTAAATTGGGTCAGCGCATAGGCACCTACCAAAGTTCCGAAAATTCCAAATTGAGCCGCACCGCCCAAAAGAGCAGTTCTCGGATTGGCAAGCAGCGGTCCGAAATCGGTCATCGCACCGACACCCATAAAGATAAGCAAAGGGAAGAGCTCATTCGCGATACCCATATTATAGATAATACCCAATAAGCCGTGTGGACCTGCAATATTTGCAATAGGGACATTGGCCAATAAACCGCCGAATGCGATTGGTAAAAGCAATAACGGCTCAAATCCTTTTGCAATTGCCAAATAAAAGAGGAGAAATGTGACACCGAACATGATGACTCGCCCCCAAGACTGGTGAAAAGCAGACATCGGTTTGCCCTGAGAGGTTACCACACCTTCTTTAGGCTGAAGCAACGCATTAATACCCGTGGTATGATAAAAATTGATCATCATATCTTTAAAATCCAATGGTTGATAGGTTTCTTCACGATAGGTCGATTTTCGTAGCGGTTCCGTTGTTGCAGGAGCAACTGGTGATGTAACGTGTTCAGCAGGCTCAATGACCGTATCAGTAGCCATAGATGACAGAGAGATGGTAAGCATCATGAGGAGGGAAAAAAGTATTTTCTTCATTAAATTTTCCCTTCTTGTTCTAATGCATGATGATGCTGCAATGCAGCTAAAATAGCGGCGATTTTGGCATTTTCGTTTGTTTTTTGAACTGGGGCTGTAGTCGATTGTGATACCGATGCAGGAGCTTTTGAAACTTCTGGGAAGTAACGGAGAATAAGTTTTGACATAATTTTTGTCATATATACCATAGTTGTTAAGAATAGGAAAACGGTTCCCATTCCTAA
>NZ_JAQTQR010000072.1 GCF_028712165.1 Sulfuricurvum sp.
ACGTTGCCGCGATCTCAGGGGTAAAGGCGAGCATGGTAGGACGGATCGCTTCATGCGCCTCTTGTGCCCCTTTGGATTTTTTCGTATAAACTTTTATTTCTTTAGGCAAATACTCTTTGCCGTATCTCTCCAAGATCACTTCACGCGCCGCTTCAACCGCTTCGGCTGCAAGGTTCAAAGAATCGGTACGCATATAGGTGATGACCCCGGATGTTCCCTCAGGAGTTTTAACCCCTTCGTACAACGCTTGGGCAACCATCATCGTCTTTTTCGGCGAGAACCCGAGCTGCGAACTGGCCGTTTGCTGTAACGTCGACGTCATAAACGGTGGAGGAGTAGAAGATTTACGCTCTTTGGTCTCGATTTCTCCGACTTTGAAATTTTCACCTTTTAATATTGCCACGATCCGCGCAGCTTCATCGCCGGTTTTAATCGTGAGTTTGTCGATTTTCTCATCTTCAAAGCTGACGAGTGTCGCTTCGATATCTTTTTTGAACAGCGTATCGATAGTCCAATACTCTTCGGGAATAAACGCGCGAATTTCACGTTCACGATCGACAACGATTTTTAGAGTAGAAGATTGTACCCGTCCTGCCGATAACCCTTTTTGGATTTTCGAAGCAAGGAGCGGTGAAAGTTTATACCCTACGATACGATCGAGTAATCGGCGTGCCTGCTGGGCATTGACGCGATCCATATCGATGGTGCGGGGAGTTTCAAGTGCATGGATAATCGCATTTTTGGTGATCTCATGGAACACAATCCGCGGTAAAGATTCAGGGTCTTTATCGATCGCATGGGCAATGTGCCAGCCGATTGCTTCTCCTTCGCGGTCTTCATCGGTCGCGATATAGATGGTATCGCTTTTTTTGGCCAATTCCTGTATTTGTTTGACCGTTGCAGTGCTGTCTTCACTGATCCGATATTCGGCAACGATTTTCTCGTCATCGATTTTAATGCCGAAACGATTTTTCGGGAGGTCACGGATATGCCCTTTGGAGGCAATAACCTCGTAATCTTTGGTGAGAAAGTTTTTAATGGTCTTGGCTTTAGCCGGAGACTCTACGATGATGAGTTTCAAAAAGTGAATCCTATATATATGGATGAGTTGCGAAAGTGTAACAAAATTTTTTACAAAATCGTTAAAGTTTTTCTTTTAAGTCCCGATATAGTCTGTAACAGCAAGGACGCTGAACTAACTTAAGAGCGAAAAGCTCTTGCGATAAAAGGATTTATCATGGGTTTCAGAATTAACACGAACATTGCGGCGATGAACGCACACACAGCGGCGAATGTAAACAACCGAAATTTGGACAGTTCACTTTCTAAATTATCATCAGGTCTTCGTATCAACAGTGCGGCGGATGATGCATCAGGTATGGCGATTGCGGATTCTCTACGATCACAATCAAATGCTCTTGGACAAGCGATTTCAAATGCGAATGACGGGATTGGGATGATTCAAACTGCCGATAAGGCGATGGATGAGCAACTCAAAATTCTCGACACGATCAAAACGAAAGCGACACAAGCGGCACAAGACGGTCAAACAACACAATCACGTCAAGCTCTTCAAAAAGACATTGCACGTTTGATTGAATCATTGAACAATATTGCGAATACTACTTCGTTCAACGGTCAAAATATGTTGGCGGGTTCATTCACCAACAAACAATTCCAAATCGGTGCGTATTCGAACCAAACGGTAACTGCCTCTATCGGTGCTACCAATGCGGAGAAAATCGGTAACGTACGTTATGAAACAGCTAATACCTTTACTGAAGCAGGTGCGGCAGTAATGGCGTTTAGTGTTGCCGGACGTGATATTACCCTTGAAACCGTTCAAGTGGATTACTCTGCGGGAAGCGGTATCGGTAAATTGGCGGATATCATCAACAAAAACTCAGACGTAACCGGTGTACGTGCAAGTTATGTAGTTGAACAAAAATATGCTGCGGAAGTAGCAGCCGGCGATTTCTCGGCGATTTCGATCAACGGTGTTAACATCGGTACCGTTAGCGGTGTCTTGGCAGCGGATTCAGACGGTCGTTTGGTTGCGGCAATCAATGCGCAAAAAACAGAAACCGGAGTTGAAGCTTCTATTGACAAAAGCGGTAAATTGACCTTGAAATCGGTTGATGGACGCGGTATCCACATCAGTTCAGAGGGTGGAAATCTTTCTGCCGACAACTTCGGTCGTTTGACATTGAGCCGTTTGGATGCAGGGGATATTAAGGTGAGTGCTGGCGGTACGTTGATCGTATCTACATCGGTCTCTGATGTATTGAACCTTTCAGATGCATTGGCAAATGTTACCAGCTCACAAGCTGAAGCGATCGGTGCATTGTCGGTTTCGACGAACGGTGCGGACGTAGCGGGCGGTATCGGTGTTGGGGTTACGACTCTTAAAGGTGCGATGGCGGTTATGGATATCGCTGAATCGGCTCAAAAACTTTTGGATAGTATCCGTTCTGACCTCGGTTCGGTTCAAAACCAATTGGTATCGACGATTAATAATATTTCCGTTACTCAGGTTAACGTTAAAGCGGCTGAGTCAAATATTCGTGACGTTGACTTTGCGGCAGAATCTGCAAACTTCTCTAAATTTAACATTCTTGCGCAATCGGGTTCATACGCGATGACACAAGCAAATGCGGTACAGCAAAACGTTCTTCGTCTACTACAATAGTAACGAGCTAGGTTAACTGCTATTTTAGATGTCTCCCAATGGGGGGCATCATCTTCTTTTTACTCCCTCTAATTTCTTTATTATTGACTCAATAAGTTTTTGGAATATTTTTTGCTTTTATATCCATTAGAATTGCACGGATGCAAAAAAATTCCTAAGGATTTATCATGGGTTTCAGAATTAACACGAACATTGCGGCGATGAACGCACACACAGCGGCGAATGTAAACAACCGAAATTTGGACAGTTCACTTTCTAAATTATCATCAGGTCTTCGTATCAACAGTGCGGCGGATGATGCATCAGGTATGGCGATTGCGGATTCTCTACGATCACAATCAAATGCTCTTGGACAAGCGATTTCAAATGCGAATGACGGGATTGGGATGATTCAAACTGCCGATAAGGCGATGGATGAGCAACTCAAAATTCTCGACACGATCAAAACGAAAGCGACACAAGCGGCACAAGACGGTCAAACAACACAATCACGTCAAGCTCTTCAAAAAGACATTGCACGTTTGATTGAATCATTGAACAATATTGCGAATACTACTTCGTTCAACGGTCAAAATATGTTGGCGGGTTCATTCACCAACAAACAATTCCAAATCGGTGCGTATTCGAACCAAACGGTAACTGCCTCTATCGGTGCTACCAATGCGGAGAAAATCGGTAACGTACGTTATGAAACATCCAATACTTTTACCCAAGCAGGTACGACTGTCATGTCATTTAGTGTTGCCGGACGTACAATTACCCTTGAAACCGTACAAGTGGATTACTCTGCGGGAAGCGGTATCGGTAAATTGGCGGATGTTATCAACAAAAACTCCGATATTACCGGTGTACGTGCAAGTTATGTAGTTGAACAAAAATATGCTGCGGAAGTAGCAGCCGGCGATTTCTCTGCGATTTCGATCAACGGGATCAATATCGGTACCGTTAGCGGTGTCTTGGCAGCGGATTCAGACGGTCGTTTGGTTGCGGCAATCAATGCGCAAAAAACAGAAACCGGAGTTGAAGCTTCTATCGACAAAAGCGGTAAATTGACCTTGACGTCCATGGATGGACGCGGTATCCACATCAGTTCAGAGGGTGGAAATCTTTCTGCCGACAACTTCGGTCGTTTGACATTGAGCCGTTTGGATGCAGGGGATATTAAAGTGAGTGCGGGTGCGACGTTGATCGTATCAACAAGTGTAAATGATGTATTGAACCTTTCAAATGCATTGGCAAATATCACCAGCTCACAGGCTGAAGCGATCGGTGCATTGTCGGTTTCGACGAACGGTGCGGACGTAGCGGGCGGTATCGGTGCCGGTGTTACGACTCTCAAAGGTGCGATGGCGGTTATGGATATCGCTGAATCGGCTCAAAAACTTTTGGATAGTATCCGTTCTGACCTCGGTTCGGTTCAAAACCAATTGGTATCGACGATTAATAATATTTCCGTTACTCAGGTTAACGTTAAAGCGGCCGAGTCAAATATTCGTGACGTTGACTTTGCGGCAGAATCTGCAAACTTCTCTAAATATAACATTCTTGCGCAATCAGGAAGTTATGCGATGACTCAAGCGAATGCGGTACAACAAAACGTCCTTAAACTACTTCAATAGTTTTAATCATGCAGCGTGAGCTGCAAGGATTGTTTCTGTGAAAGCGTATTGACCTTGTTACTAACAAGGTCAGGTAGCAGCCTTTTGGCTGCGTAATATACTCAAGCTTCTACTTTTCCTTCAAACTCTTTTTTCTCAGGTATTACAATTTGATTTTTTAGCTCTTCAGGCCATCCTTCGGTTGCTCGGATAATCGTGTCGCGTATCGCGTTTAATCCTCCGGCTAATGAAAACAGCCAATAGCGATGCTGCATCACCCACTCAACCAGTTTACTAATCTTTTCTTCTTCGGAATAAACCGGACGGATTTGGACTTGTGCCAAATCAAGTTCAAAATGGAGAATATACGATTGAACGGTATCAACATACAGGTTGGTAAAAAGTGCATCATCAAAAAAAGCTTTGACTCTGTCTATATCGGATGTAAGTTCTGAAAGCCATTCGAAGGATATCTCTTGCAATTTATCAGCGTCTTTGAGCGCTACAAATTCTTCTGAAGCCTCTTGGACCTTGATGAACACTTCTTCAACAACCTCTTGTTTGCGGATAGAGTCGGCAATCCACAGATTCGTTTTTTTGATGATTGCAGCATGTAAAACTTCAACTTCCGATTCGGGTGTTAATGCTGGATGAAACGGTACTTTTGGTGATGTTAAATCGACATAACGATCCGTCGCTTCCTGAAAAGTGAGCTCGGTTGCTCCAGGGATACGAGCTCCTCCTTCGGTACAATTGTAGGTGGTAATATCACGGCTGTTGGCGATTGCACGTTGAATGTAGTTGTTAAACAAGACCCAATACTCGGTTGTCCGAATGGTGCCGTTGCCACCCCATCGTTCAACGTATATTTTGTGTCCGGAAGCATTTTCTTCGTTTTCACCATAAACGTGTCCTTCAGCATGAGAGGTGTCATCATCTCCAAACGCCAAATCTTGTCCGATCAGAAAAACCTGTTTAAAATTAAGGGCAATAGCCAGTTCATGAGCAAGATTCGCAGCGCTCATACCTGTGCCGATATAGCCATAGTCGTCAAGATCGAAAAATTGGGTATATCCATGCGGACGCATGGAGAGCATTAGAGTACCCGCCCGTACGGCATCGATTACTTTTTGGTGAACAATGGAAACAAATACGAAGGTAACGTCTTTTTGAAAATCGAGGCTGTTGTTTTCAAAAAACTTTGCCGTTTCTGGAATTCGTTCCAATGCGGTCACGAAATCGGGTTTGATGCCATGTTTTTCGAGAATAGGGAAACTGGCATCGACACAAATAATGGTCACATAGTCTTGGATTTTTTTCAATAAAGGGAGCTGTTTGGTAAGACTTGGCCCTGTAGAGACGACGATTGCCGTATCCGGATAGGCATTTTTTGGCAAATCCCGTACTTTAGGGCCTGATACCATACGCGGTAAATTGCGAACGTGATGTTCGATCCCCATTAACGAATCGATAGAACAGTTGCCGTGTCCGATGATAACGGAATGAAATGAATCGGCCATAAGCTGAAACAGTTTAGAGATTTCGTCGGGAAAATATTGATCATAATAGCTGCTATTGATTTCGATATCAAAAAGTTTGGCAAATATTTTCCCTTCACTATGGGAGAGATAATGGACGGCACGCGGTAAATCTATATGAGATGCAAGGTCCAAAAGCAGTTTTCCCGATTGAAGATACGAAGATAAATCGATCATATTCAAAACAATGTAAAGAAGCTCGATTTCGGGTTCTATTACGACGATACGTTTGAGCTTTGGATCATGAAGCAGTAAGTTGACTAAAATCCCGTTTCCGATTCCAAACATATAACGATAAGGAATATGGGCACGTTCCTCTAGAGTTTTGGAAGCGGCCAATACATCTTCGACTGGTTTCGAATAGAGAAAAGATTGATTGCGTGTATCCAAAATGTTGATATCGACAGGATCTTTCCCCTGAAAAACTTCATAACGCTCATTGGTCATAATAGCAAACAGTTTGATGACGAGAGGAGCATTGTTTTTTGCGAGAGCCTGTAAGTTTTTTTCAAAAACAGGGTTGATTTCAGGAGAAGAGTTATTCATAAGAATCCTTGGTTAATGTTTTGGGGTCTTGGGTGCTATGGTATGGAGTATATGCCGAGATTCGAGATGCGTCAAAAAGTCTATTAAAAGTTTATCATTATATTTTCGTGCTACGGCACTGACGCCGATAGGTAAGCCATGCTCACCCGTTAAAACCGGTAATGTTGCTATCGGAAGCCCCAAATACGTCCAGATAAGATTCGCATCCGGAATATCGGGCGTTGTGAGTCCGATAGGAGCTTCATCTGCGGTGGCAAGGGTGATTAAAATATCGTATGACTCCATCCACGTGTCAAATTCACGGGTTTCCCTGGACTGTTTTTCGAGTGCTTCTTGGTACTCTTCTTTTGAAATACGGAGCCCGTCTTGGATAATATCGTAAAAGATAGGACTCATGAGTTCATGTTTGGCATATTCATCTTTGAAATAATAGGCAAGTGATTTGTCATAAATAGTCTGATGGGTTGCATGGATAGTAGTGCAAAAAGCTGGAAGGGTTACCTCTTCGATCACGAATCTCGGGTCATTCAGCTTTGTGCACCATTGGTCAAATTGTTCTTTTGCGTAAGGGGAAGCTTCCTCCCACTTCGGATGTTTGACGATACCGATACGGTAGATTTTATCCGGAATTGAGATATAGTTATCGATATACCGATGGACAAATTCATAATTTTCTCCATGGACACGAGAGGCTTCAAACATCAGATTTAAATCATCAACACTACGGCTGAAAAACCCAAGGGTATCGAGAGAATCGGTCGTTTTTAAAACACCGATACGGGGCAGGACGCCAAACGTCGGTTTAAATCCATAGATTCCGCAATAGCTTGCCGGTCTGCTGATCGATCCGGCTGTCTGTGATCCCAATGCGACCGGAACCATCCCCGTGGCAACGGCTACGGCTGAACCGCTCGAAGAGGTTCCCGGAGAGCGGGAGAGATCATGAGGATTTCGTGTTTTATCCTGATAATGGACGGCAAACTCCGCCGTCACCGTTTTACCCAGCATGATTGCACCGGCGCGTCGGAGATAATGGATAAGGCGTGCGTCATTTCCGGGGGTAAAATCGCTCCATAGCGGCGAACCCATTTGGGTCGGCATAT
The DNA here is from genome assembly GCF_028712165.1 of Sulfuricurvum sp. Classification (GTDB taxonomy): domain Bacteria; phylum Campylobacterota; class Campylobacteria; order Campylobacterales; family Sulfurimonadaceae; genus Sulfuricurvum. The sequence goes on from NZ_JAQTQR010000072.1 coordinate 7,475, forward strand.
CAAATGTATTGTAAATATCTTTCACGCCGACAGGGATTCCGTAGAGCGGGTAATCTTCTTGGGTATAGTCGCTGATTTTGGTTAGCTGAGCGTTAATAGCCTCTTCATTAAAATATTCCCATGCACTGACAATCGGATCAATCTCGCGTATTCTTTCGATACATGCTGCCGTAATCTCTGCCGGAGTGATTGACTTTGATTTTAAGAGTGTTAATAATTCGGTTGCACTGTAATCGGTTAGGTTCATCGGCTCTCTCTAAATTTTCCTTGGCGCATTGCTTTGAGTACATCGGTGTATTCTTCTTCAGTGATATTTGCCATATCTAAAAATTCGTCCAGATAGGCAGGGCGTTGCTGATCGTATTTTTTAGCGATTTCAAACCCTTCTTCCCGAGTGAGCAGCCCGGCACGTACATCGGCGCTGGCCTGATCGGTTCCGCGTCCGAATCCACGTTTGACGTATTTCATATGGTCATGGAGGGTTTCGAATTTACACTCATTCCCTTTGAATCCTTTGTAATGTCCAGGGCGGTGCTCTTCGCGCCAGTCGTACTCTTTTTTAATGAACTCCATTTGTCGTTCGTCATCCCAAAAGAGATAATCGCCTAAATGCAGACCGACCACTCCGACACGCTCGATATCTTCAAAACTTGGAAGCTCGAACGGTTTGAGATCTTTACGGGTGATCTCCTCGTCGATCATTTGCTCAGGGTAGAGTTTTGCAGAGACTTTCGTAAAATAATCGCGATCGAATTTTTGGACGTTATCTCTAAAGTCGGCTCGACCGCTGCTCTCACACACCGACTCCCCCCAGATAAGGAGAGGAATATTGAATTTAACAGCGATTTGGAGAGGGAATGCCCCTACACCTGCATGACAATGCCAGCAGGAGTCCCCGATTTTATAAAATGATTTTACAAAAAGTTTTTTGACCAAAGCTTTGTTCGGTGTAAACATAATATGATCAATTTCAAGTTTTTCAAGGGCGTTTTCGAGATTATATTTGCCGGTTTCCGAATACCAGTTATGGTTGAAAGTAACGGCAAGAGGTTTCATCCCATATACTTTTTTGAGTACATGAAGCTGAAATACGCTGTCTTTTCCTCCGCTGATCGGAATAATGCAGTCGTAGTTGTCTCCCGCTTTTTCTTTATAACTCTCGAGTGTCTCACGTAAAACAGCTTCGCTTTTTTTCCAGTTAATACGCATTTTTTGCTCTTGAGCACGGCAAGCTAAACAGATGCCGAGTTCATCAAACTGCATCCCTTCGTTAGAGCTCGGCATACAGCAGCGTGTACAGTATTGAAGGTAATCTTTGTATAGAGGTTCACCATACGTATCAGGAGGGGTATCGGTAAAAGTCATTTGTTTAGTCATATTGGCTCCTTTATAGAAGTATTGTTTATCAAACCATATTCCACTACATCGGCAAATTTTCCATTTTTAAAAATGGCATCTTTTCGTCGACCCTCTTCGCTCATTCCAAGTTTAAGCGCGAGATGTTGCATTGCTCTGTTTTCACAATGAGTACCGCAATAAATGCGGTGGAGCATTAACGTATTAAAAGCATAGTCGATCAATAGTTTTCCCGCTTCATATCCGATCCCTTTTCCGTAAGCGGAAGGCTCTCCGATCAAAATAGCGAACTCGGCATTCCGGTTTTTCACTGAGATTTGCTGAAGGGCTATATTGCCGACATGACGGCCGTCTTCATGCAAACAGATCGCAAAAACAGCATATGCCGGATTGTCGGTTACACTGGCGATATAGGCCTGTGCCATATCACGTGTATAAAGGGTGTCACCGTGAGAATTGTATCGGCATACTTCGGCGTCGTTCAGCCAATCGGGATAATTTCCATTCGCATCACTTAGCTCGAGCGGACGTAAATATAGGTGCTTCCCTTCTAATCGCATAAAAGCTCCGAACGGTTTTCCCACACTTTTTCAAACGCTTTTACGACATCGTCCATGTCATTTTTTGTCATTCCGGGACGCATAAACTCATGTGTGACGAGACGATTGAAATGCATCTCTTCAGTGATCGGACAGAGCCCTTTTGGATAGGTAACGTTACTGAGATTGAACGGGTATCCGTCTTTGCCGAAAGCAATGCGCTCTTGATAGAGCGGTTGGAGATAGAGGGGTTTGACGTAGCCGTAGCTTAACAACACAGTAGACTCTTCTCGGAGCAGGGTAGGAGGAAGTTCGGCTTTTACAGCATCAATAAAGCTATTACGGTGCATTCCTGCTCTCTCAGCATCGAATTGGAGGGGATGAACATAGAACGCGTGCTTTGTGCCTTCACGGATTTTAGTCGGTTTTATGCAGGGTATTTGTGACAGTTTTTCATTTAAATAGGCGGTATTTTCAAGTCTCTCTTCCAGTAGTGCAGGAAGTTTCTTGAGCTGTTCCCGAGCGATTGCCGCTTCGATTTCAGTCATCCGGTAGTTGAAACCAACCATGTTGATCAGATCATTTTTATCGGTGATCCCTTTTGCCGAAAGGACCGCTTCGGCATGATTTCGGATGAGGCGGAGTTTTTCGGCCAGGGTGTCATCGTCGGTGACAATAATCCCCCCTTCGCCGGTATGGATGTGTTTGTGGTAATTGAGCGAATAGACACCGATATCGCCCAGTGTTCCGGCATATTTATCGCCCAACATAGCTCCTGGAGCTTGAGCCGCATCTTCAATCACATAGAGATTGTGTTTTTTTGCAATGGCATTGACCGCATCGCGATCATAGGGTTGACCGAAAATATCCACGATTATGATCGCACGGGTGCGGGGAGTGATTTTAGACTCAATGGAACGGGGATCGAGACAGTAGTATTCTTCTTCGATATCGGCAAAGATAGGAATGGCGCCGTAGACGAGAGCGGCTGTTGCGGATGCGCTCATCGTGTAGGCAGAGACGATGATTTCATCGCCGGGACTGATACCGCAGGCGCCTACTGCGGCATAAAGACCACTGGTGGCAGAGTTGACACTGATGGCGTGTTTGACGCCGAAATACTCGCACCATTCCGCTTCGAGCGCACGTACTTCAGGCCCGCCGTAAAAGTCGGCATGCCATGTCCCAAGATAGGTGGAAAGTTTGCCGCTTCGAAGTACCCGAAGGGCTGCTTCTTCTTCCTCAACTCCGATGGTATTGTATGCGGGGAAAGGGGCAGTTCTGAGTTTCTCTCCGCCGTTAATTGCAAGTTTCATTATCGGTATACCTTTGTGAAAGTTTGAAAAATCAATTTGTGGATATGGAGATGTTTTTTGAAAATATCGCTACAGGTTTGGTTGCTTTCACGGAGTAAAAACTCCAATGAATCAAGTGCATAACGTGAGAGATTGGTACTAATACTCTCTTGGAGCGCAAGGGTAAAATATCCCTCATACACACTGGACGGAACACGAGAATGTATTTCGATTTTCTCGCCTCCCTCTAGAAGTTTAATCACTCCCTTTTCGAACCAAATTGTAAGTTCAAACAGTGAATATTCAGGAGATTGCAAAACCGATATGCTTCCGTCTCCTCCTTGAAGCGAAATGCCGAATTCACCGCATAGATCGCCATTGCAATGAGATGCTCCGAACGGTTTGATGGATTTTAGGTTTCCTAAAAAATGGCTCAAAACTCCTAATAGATGGGAACCGTTGTGTAGCAGTCCTTTGGTGCATACTCCTTGAAACCCGAGAGCCGTTCCAAATTCCCCGTTTTTGATTCGCAAAGCGAGGGCTATAAATGCATTGTTGTATCGGCGCATCAAATGGATCAGAATTTTCTTGTGGGTGTGTTGGAGAATGCCGACAAGAGAATGGAACTCCTCTTTAGTAGCGACAATCGGCTTTTCGCACAATATCATGGAGCAATCGCTTCGTTGAATCAACGTTGCAAGATCGTGAAAATGCGCTGAGGTTGATGAAGCAATGGAGGCAATGTCATAATGCTCGTCCTCGCCGATATCATCAACCGAATAGTATCGATGTACTTCTCCCCATCGCTCCATAAAGGCAAAAACATTGAGCTCAGAGGGCTCGCATATAGCACTTAAGTGTGTATTGGGACAGAGCGAATACGCATGGGCATGACTGGCGATTGCTTTAGAAGAGGGGGAATCGATTAGTCCTCCGATACTGCCTGCTCCGATAATGAGTGCATTCAGAGGTTTCTTCATTCAAACGCCTTTGTGAGAGTGTTTATAAATGAAGCAAAATCCATACCGAATTTTTCAATGCTCAGTGATGAAGGGAACAAAAGTTCGGGAACAAAATCATCTAAATTTTTCAGTTGATGCGTTTGAGGCAGTGGAAGGTGAAAATCTCTGTTGTGTGATGGAAGATATGAAATGACCGGCTTGTTTAGAAGTGCAGCGATGTAGAGTGCCATTGTGTCAAATCCGATAATCATTTTGGCGCTTAAGAGTTCATCGGTTAAATCGGCAGTGTGTGCAGAATGAATCTGAATCGGTATGTGAGAATATTGCTTTAATATTAAGCTGTATTCAGAAGATGTTTCACTCGGGTGAAGTCGGATTGTGAGATTTTCACATTTAAATTGTCCGAAATGATCTAAAATGTCTCGGAGAGCTGTATACTGGGTGAATCCCCAGTACAGAGGATCTCCATAGGTTTGTTGTGCAACGGCATCAGTCGGTTCGCTTAAAAATAAAAGAGTGTTCGATGGAACAATAGTCCGTTTTTGTGCCTCTTCAATAAGGGCCTTTAGATAATAATTGGAGAGTTTTAGTGGATGGGGAAGGTTGAGTGAGCGTGCAAGGACGTAGGCTTTTTCATCGGATACGGCGGTAAAATCCCCCAGATTTTCTATCCAAGTTTCATCTGGATAGTCGAAACGTTCCCGATAGTTGCTCCAATGATCGAGAAATGCGACCGTAGGGATACCGTGTTCTTTGCAGTAGTGTACATAAGGACGCTCGCATTTTTCTTGCCATCCGGTTCCGAAAAGAAGAATATCAGGATGGATTGCTTCGAGTTGCTCGGAGGGATTGTTGATTGGGCTGAACATGAGACCGTGTCGCTTGCAGATGATTGCCATAGGGCTTTCAGGAAGGGCAAAAATATGCCAAGATACAAGTGCCTCATGTTCACGGATAAATGCGCAGATTAGCTCAGAACTGCCGGCATCGTGAGAGACAACGGCGATCGTCATTCGACGAATTCCCATGTCATCGGAATTCCCTTGATAGCATCTTTCGCAAACCGTTTTCCGAGAATATCCTGTAAATGTTTTGGAGCCAATCCAAAACCTGGGCGTACGGAACGGACATTTGCGGCAGTGATCATCTCACCCGCTTTTACATTTTCTGCAATAAAAAGACTGCGGGAAAATTCGCGTGATTTCAAACTTTTCGGACTTAACGTATAGGTGACATTTCCCAATAACTTTTCGGTATCACGTACAGCATCTACCATCGCTTTAAACTCTGCCGGTTCCAGACTAAATGCGCTATCGGCTCCACCCATCCCCCGATCCAGAATAAAATGTTTTTCGATAACGCGCGCCCCGAGGGCAACGGCAGCTACGGGAGCACTCAGGCTCATGGTATGGTCGGAAAGACCCACTGAGACGCTGAAACGAGAAATCATATCGGAGATCGTGAGGAGATTCATCTCTTCGAGTGAGGCAGGATAGGCAGAAGTACATTTGAGGAGAGTAATCTGATCGTTTCCGACGCGTTTACATGCATCCAATGCATCTTCTATGTCACTTAGAGTTGCGATACCGGTAGAGATGATAATCGGCTTTCCTTTAGCGGCGGTATATTCGATGAGAGGGATATCGGTGATCTCAAAACTGGCGATTTTATAGGCCGGAACATTGAGACTGGAGAGAAAGTCTACGGCACTCGGATCGAAAGGTGAAGAGAACGCTTCCA
>NZ_JAQTQR010000073.1 GCF_028712165.1 Sulfuricurvum sp.
CGAATGCCGAAGCAAGATGGAGCGAACCGACACTTTGCAAAGACGGATCGTAATTTGCGGGGTTAAAGTTTCCGAATTGATCGAATCCTGCATTGGTAATATCGATCAGATTATCGGCATGGGTATATTGAAATTCCGTTTCGATGTTTTTGCTGTGATAGGGGACGATATTTACAGCATACATGCGGATGTTTCCGGTATCGCTTGAGCTGGAATCGGCATACGGCGTAGGACTAAAATGGGGTTGAACATTGCTCATCCCTTGTCCGGCCGCAAATTTTATGGAAGAGCCCTCTAATCCTGTAAGTTTGGAGAGTTTGAATTTGATATTTCCGCCATCAAATTCGGCATTCGATATATGCCCTAACGGCGATGTTGATTCATCATCTTCCCGATAACTGATGAGTTTTCCGTTGGTAGAAGGTCGACGTCCTATGCCAAACGACCACGGTACGGGAGCGCCGAAAAATTGATCATCATCGTAGTTGAAATAGGCAGAACGGACATGAAGCGAATCGTCATAACGGGTTTCAGAACTGACCCAGTCAAAGCTGTCCATTCCGCCATTTGACATATTGCGTTGTCCAAAAATTTTGTTATAGGCTAATTGCCCTCCGAAATGGAGATGATCCGTAGGAGAATAAGCCATATTAAGCCATAAACGATTGCTCAGCAATGCATCGTTTTTTACCGTTTTGCCATCAGCGGTTTTATACTGAAGATTATCAACGGATGTACGAAAATCAACACCCCATTTGAGATTGTCACTTGTATTATGATTCGCTTTGTTGGCGTTAAGCTCAGCTTTCAGGGAAGTTATTTCTTCTTCCATAACTTTTAGCCGTTGTTCTGTTTGGTCGGCTTGTACGTTTACACTAACCAACAACGTTGAAACTAACGTGCTCAGAATTTTATTTTTCATGTTTTTTCCTTGTTGAATTTAAACATGAAATAATAATTTATATTAGATAGACAAATGTGAATAAGGTTATAAACGAATGTAAACGGAGGTTTTCCCGCAAAAGCGGGAAGATATTAAAGGTTTAGAATTTATATCGGATATAGGCGCGGATGTCTTGGGCGGAATCGACGACTTGACTGCTAACAGTTGGCCCGTATGATCTGGCATCATCCATACTCATTGGTGTTCCGGTTGTACGTCCAAAGAAACCGTTGCTGCCGCTATAGTTATAGTTGATATAGGTATAACGGAGTTGGAAAGTCAGGATATCATCAACTAGAGGTTCTGTGAAATAGACTTCATACGCATCTCCGCGAGCAGCGATTTTAGAACCGATCAGAGTATCTTCACCATAGGTGATCGGACGCCAGTATTGGCTGCCGTGATTAAATTCAACTCCCCATCGTCCCTCATCGCTGATAAGGGATGGAAATTGTGTTCCGATCCAGTAGCTGTATCCGGTTTTGCTCTCCTGTGAACCGAGCATTCCTTGTCCGTTGGCATAAGGATCGGTTTTAGACATAGCACCGCTTACAAAGATGAGTGAATCATCCAAAAACTCGCTCCATCCGTCTCCGATACCGTTGACCATTGCAAACGCGGTTGCTGTATGGAGACCTCCGACGGTTTCCATCGCACCACCCGGGGTGGATTGATCGATCAAATTATTAGCATAGGTATATTGAAAACCGGTGCTGTATTGTTTGTCATCGTAAGGGACGACGATAATTCCGCCCATATCGATAGTGTTTGTTGTGTCTTTGCTTGCTGCATAAGGAGCGGGGTTAAATCGCGGCTCTGCATTGCTCATCCCTCTACCGGCACAGAGTTTAAAATACGATCCGGTCAGTCCGGTAAGCTCTTCGGTTCCGAATTTTGCACTTGCACCGTCAAATTCGACATTGATTGTATGTGCCAGCGGAGAGGACGCTCTGACATCATCACGGAAATTGATGAGGTGACCCTCAGTTGACGGGCGACGCCCGATACTGAATGTCCAAGGAATATCAAGTCCTGCGAGCTCATCGGCTGTGTAGAAAAAGTAAGCGGAACGGACACGAAGGGTATCATCATACGCACTCTCTCCGCTTACCCAGTCAAAACCGTCGGAATTATGTGGGTTATCAGGACTCAACGAACGCTGTCCGAAGATTTTATTGTAGGCGAGCTGGCCGACAAAACTGAGATTCTTTGTTGCAGCGTAACTCATATTGAGCCATAAACGGTTGCTGAGGACGGCATTGTTTTTTTCAGTGCTTCCATCGGCCATTTTATAGTTCAGATTATCGATACTGGAGCGGAAATCTACTCCGAATTTTAGGTTGTTGCCGTTTGTTTTTTTGTTGATTTCACTGATTTCATCTTGGAGATCTTCAACGGTTTTGGCAAGATCTTTCGGCTCATCGGCAGAAGCAGTTTCTATTTTTGTACCGCTTTTTTCAACTGCCGGAGTATTGGCTGCTGATTGTGCCTTTTCTGTTTTCAGGGCATTGAGCTCGGCTTTGAGTGCCGCCATATCTTTTTCCATTTTTTCAAACCGTTGCATTAGTGTGTCGTCTGCGAATGCGCTTGTAGTAAGCAGCGCGGCAGCGACAACAGAACCTAGGATTCGTTGTGTCATTATTTCTCCTTATTTAAATGCCCATGCATTGCTGGTACTGATATTAACAAAAATTATATAAAAGTAATTTGAATAGGGAATTTTTGTGTGATAAAAACGTGACGAAGATGTCAATATTAAACACAGCTAAAATTAAGTGCCATTTCAGTATAATCCGCCCGATTTTCTCTCTTCTAAACGTTTTGACGTGAGAAAAAAATCGCAAGCGTTTGTCGCAGTTCTCGTGCACCCGATGTCTCATCGGCTCTGTTTGCGCTCGCCCAAGTAAACGAAGAACACAATATTTCTCTATCAGGAGTCCCTTATGGTCACAATGAAAGACCTTCTCGAATGTGGTGTACACTTCGGTCACCAAACACGTCGTTGGAATCCGAAAATGAAAAAATACATTTTCGGTGTTCGTAAAAATATCTATATCATCGATCTTCAAAAAACATTGCGTTATTTCCGCAATGCGTATCAACAAGTTGTTGATGCTGCGGCTGAAGGTAAAACAGTTCTTTTTGTAGGAACTAAAAAACAAGCTCGTGTTGCGATCCGTGATGCAGCTGAAAAATGCGGTATGCCATACGTTGACAACCGTTGGTTGGGTGGAATGTTGACTAACTTCCCTACAATCCAAAAATCAATCCGCAAACTTGATATCATCGAAGAGATGCAAGCAAACGGACAAATCAATCTTTTGACTAAAAAAGAAGCGTTGATGATGGATCGCCAAAAAGACAAATTGATTGCATACCTTGGCGGTATCCGTCACATGAAAACTTTGCCGGATTTGATGTTCGTTATCGATGCGGTAAAAGAACACATCGCGGTTCAAGAAGCACGTAACCTTGGAATCCAAGTTGTTGCTCCACTTGATACTAACTGTGATCCGGACGTTATCGACATTCCAATCCCTGGAAATGACGATGCGATCCGTTCTATCCAATTGTTCTGTAAAGAAATGGCAGAAGCGATCAACGAAGGTAAAGCACTTCGCAACGGCGGAAACGACGAAGCGGTAGCGGAAGAAGAAGTTGCATCTGAAGAAGTTGCAGTTGAAGCGGCTAGCGAAGAAGCAGCAGTAGTAGCAGAGGAAGCATAATCATGGCAGAAATTACAGCAGCGATGGTAAAAGACCTCCGCACGGCGACTGATGCGCCGATGATGGATTGTAAAAAAGCCCTCACTGAGTGTGATGGCGACATGGAAAAAGCAAAAGAATTTTTGCGTGACCGTGGTATGGCGCAAACTGCTAAAAAAGCGGATCGTGTAGCGGCTGAGGGACTTTTGGGTCTTAAAGTGTCTGAAACATTTGCGTCAGCTTCACTTGTAGAAGTTAACTCTGAAACCGATTTCGTTGCAAAAAATGACGGTTTCATCACACTTGTAGGTAACACTGCAGCACACGTATTTAGTACAGGTGTCAGCACGGTTGAAGAGTTGAATGAAACATCATACGAAACAGGTACATTCTCAGAGTATTTTACATCTCAAGTAGCACGTATCGGTGAAAAAATTGTAACTCGCCGTTTTGTAACTCTCAATGCGGGTGAAAACGGATGCGTTAACGGTTACGTTCACTCTAACGGCCGTGTAGGTGTTCTTGTAGCAGCAACTTGTAGCGATACAAAAGTTGCCGAAGCAATGGCTCCGATGCTCAAAAACATTGCAATGCACGCTGCGGCAATGAAACCGACAACCCTTACATCGAAAGATTTCGACCCTGAATTCGTAGAAGCGGAAACAATCGGTCGTATCGAAGCGATCAAAACTGAGAACGAAGAATTAGCGCGTTTGAAAAAACCGTTGAAAAACGTTCCACAATATATCTCAGCATCACAATTGACTCCTGAAGTTATGGCAGCAGCTGAAGAAGCGATCAAAGCTAAATTGTTGGCAGATGGTAAACCGGAAAAAATCTGGCCAAATATCATCCCTGGTCAATTGGCTCGTTTCGTAGCGGACAACACAACTTTGGATAAAGAGCTTGCACTTTTGGATCAAAACTACGTTATGGATGATTCTATGACAGTTGCTGAAGCGATCACAAAAGAGGCCGCTAAACATGGCGGTACTGCTGAAATCGTCGAATTCGTCAAATACGAAGTCGGTGAAGGTTTAGAGAAAAAAGTCGATAACTTCGCAGAAGAAGTCGCAGCTCAAATGGCGTAAGCCAGAGCGAATTTCAATATTCATTCCCGCTTTGGCGGGAACCCTCTTTTCTTCCTTTTTATTAATCTAATTTCCTTTATAATTCTCCCATGACACTTTTAAAAGCAACCTCATTATCGCATTCCTTTGATTATCCGCTCTTTGATGATATTTCCCTAAATTTGGAGGCAGGAGAATCGATCGCCATCGTCGGCGTCAGCGGCAGCGGCAAATCAACACTGATGCATATCCTCTCCTCGCTTCTTCATCCAAAACAAGGGAAAGTAGAGCTTTTCGGAAATGACATTTATACAATGGATGATAAAACACTTGTCAAACTGCGCCGAAATGATTTAGGGATGATCTACCAAAGCCATTACCTTTTCAAAGGGTTTAGTGCCTATGAAAATCTCGAAGTCGCCACACTTCTCTCCGGTGAAACAATTGATCCCTCATTGTTAAAACGTCTGGGAATCGATCAGGTGATCAACCAAAAAGTGACGGAACTCTCAGGAGGTCAGCAGCAGCGGGTATCGATCGCACGTGTAATGTCGAAAAACCCCCGTTTGATTTTTGCGGATGAGCCGACCGGTAATCTCGATCACGCTACTGCAGTGGAAGTGATGGAGATTTTTGAGGATTATCTGAAAGATCATAAAGCCGGAATGGTTCTGGTAACACATGATGAGGCTTTGGCCGCACGTTGTACGCACATTTTCCGTATGCAAAACGGTAATTTGAAAGAGATCTGATCGGATGGAATGGGCGCAAATATTTAGCGAAGGTAGAACCATCGCTTTTATTTTATTATTTGTCCGTTTTAGTTCTTTATTTATGGCTGTACCGATATTTTCGCATGCCAATATTCCTATATCGATCAAAGCGGCGATGGCTTTTTTCTTTACCATCGTTTTTTTTGGTGCTGTTCCCCCGCTTAACATTCCTACCGATGCGCTTAGTTTAACAGTCGCTATTTTAGGGGAAATGTTATTTGGACTTGCCATCGGTACGGTATTGCAGTTGGCGTATAACGTCATTACGTTTGCAGGGGGGCAGATATCGTTTATGATGGGGTTCTCTCTGGCATCTGCTATCGATCCGCAATCGGGGGTATCAATGCCGATTATTAATCAGTTTTTATCTTTGATGGCTTTGATGATTCTACTGATTTTTGACTTGCATCACTGGATTCTTTTATACGCTTCTGCCTCAATCAGCACTGTCCCTTTGGGGGGGTTTATGGTAACTCCCTCGTTGTTTAAATACATCATTCATGCAGCGGCAAATATGTTTGTAGTAGGGTTTATGATTGCATTTCCGATTACAGCACTTTCAATGCTGGCGGATGTTATTTTCGGGATGCTGATGAAAACAATGCCGCAATTTAATCTTCTCGTCATTGGGATGCCGATCAAAATCGCGATTTCATTTCTTGTACTGATGGCAACATTGGGAGCTACGCTTATGATTGTTACTTCGCAAACTCAGGATGCGTACAATTTTCTTGAAAAGCTATTCTAAATAGGGTTTTGCACTGTTGATGAGCGGTTGGAGAGATCGGCGGATCCATTCGATTTTTTTTGGCTCATCACTACATCGAATACTAGAGCGGGTAGACGAAAAATTCTCTTTTTCAATCGGACCTGAAAACGTACAGACAAGGGTATTGTCGATGATAAAGGCACTGCTATGAAAAGGGTGAGATGTACGGTAGAGATCAATATTCTCATACTGAACCATGGAGAGCGGATCTTTGTGGAGATCATATAGGACTAAAGTGACTTTTTTCCCATGTTTTGCCGCCTCTAAAATCCCTTTTTTCAATTCAGCGTGATTAAATGAGGGTGATATGACAAGAATGCGTTCCGAAGTATTTTTTAGAGCCTGAGTCAGTTGATGGACACAATAGCTGTGTTGGTCGGGGAAAAGATATACACTCTCCTTGCTATAAAGGAGAGTGAAGGTGAAAAGAAGCCAAAGAAGTTTTATCATTTAATTTTTTTTTAGTTACAATGATACCATGAAGCTTTTGACAGAACAAGAGCGGGTTAAAAGGGGTCTGAACGATCATGAAAATTTTGCTTTTTAACGATAATCCGGTTGTCCGAAAGCTGGTGGCTCTCAGTGCACAAAAAACGAAAGACGATTTGAGTGTTATTTGGTCGGTGGATGAAGTCGAAGAGAGCGGATATGATTTAGTCATTATTGATGACGCGCTCTACAGCGATGAGATGTTTGAATCGTTAAAAGAACATATTACCTTCAGAAGTGCTTTGCTCATGGCAACACGCGGGAAAGCGGTTCCGGCTGGATTTGACAACGTCATCAACAAACCGTTTCTCCCGACTGATTTGGTCGATATGTTCATCCAAATCGAGAAGAAATTTTCAGAGACCTCTGGAAATAAGCCGGAAATCGTTTTTGCCGAAACTCCGATCAAAGAAGAATCCCAGGTACATGCTATTAATCTAGAAGAGAGCCTTCCTGATTTGGCAGACGAAGAAGAAAATTCATTTGATTCTTTTGATTTAAATGAATTGGATGATTTGGGAGAAGAGTTAGAATTCAATGACGGAATTGAACTGGATACATTAAATGAGGACACCTTGGGGACGGCTATTTTGGACAAAGAAGAGGTTCAAGAAGTTCAGGGATTGTTGGACGATACCGAAAGCGATGATTGGGATTTGGATGATGAGATAACCCTAAGCGGGATAGATGAATCAAATGAGATTAACCTGACAGAAGACAAGCTCAGCATTACGGATGAAATAGGTGCACTAGAACCGGCTAACACGCTAGAAGAACTCGATGAAATGAGTTTTGAAGAAGAAGATGATCTAGGCAGTTTGGATGAATTAGGTACAGTAGCATCTGCCGATGGAGAGATGGAAGAACTTGATGAGATGAATCTTACAGAAGACGATCTCGACATGAGTGAAGGATTCGGTGAAATTGAGTCCCTCGCGGATAATGAAGATTTTGATTTTGAAGATGAACTGATTTCTACTCCCGAAACAACAGCTTCGGATGAAGAAGATGCCGGTTCGGAGATGAGTGAAGATGATCTTATGTTGTTGGACGATGAAGGGTTGGATGATTTAGAGGCACAGATTCAAAGTGCTGTGAACAACATGGAAAGTGATACCTTGGATGAGGAAATAGACGCAGAAGACTTTGATATGCCGCTTGATGAGAGTATCCTTGAAGAGCTAAAACTTCCGGATGTGGACGAAGATGATCAACTGGGCGGATTGGATGAATTGGATATGCTCGACGAACGTGAGCTCAAACTCGCTATCGGTGAAGAGGTAGAGGATTTACCTGAACCGGATGAGGTTGAAGATGAGGAGTTGTTTATACCTGAAGAGACAACGTGTGAAGAAGAAACCCCTGTTGAGTCTTTAGTAGCGGTATCCGATAACGTGAGTGAAAGCAATGAAGTGTCCCATGCCGAAGGGGTGGAAGCACTACAGGCACTCTTGAAAGCTCTTTCCAATGAAGAAGTGGCAAAATCGCTTAAAGGGCTTAATATCAGTATCAATATCAATTTTGGGAATGAAAAGTGAATCGACAAAGCGGAGCCATATTAGTATTATCCGGTCCAAGCGGAGCAGGGAAAAGTTCGTTGGTAGCGAAAATTATTGATCAGATCGGCCCCACTTATTTTTCAATATCAACAACGACTCGCCCGATGCGAGAAGGGGAAGTTGATGGAATTCACTATCACTTTGTCAGTGTAGAGGAATTTAAGCGAGAGATTGAAGAAGAGATGTTCCTGGAATATGCCGTCGTGCACGGGAATTACTACGGGACCTCGTTAGGTGCGGTAAAAAATGCGCTCAAAGAGGGGAAATTGGTAATTTTTGATATCGATGTCCAAGGACACGATGCAGTTCAAAACCGCCTCAGCGATATTACGACATCGGTATTTATTACGACCCCAACACTTGAAGAGTTAAAACGACGTTTGCACAGCCGTTCAACGGATAGTGAAGAGGTGATACACAAGCGGATCGAGATGGCGAAACGGGAAGTTCAGCGTATCAGCGAATACGATTTTTTAGTAGTTAATGATAATTTGGATGAAGCAGCGGATGTTCTGATTTCGATTGCCAAAGCAGCACGGATGAAAATCCCGACTTTGCAGATTAATGAATTTGTCCAAACATGGGAAGCCAACGCATAGAAATGCACTCAAATCTCATAAGGACGGTTACAGCAAAGCGGCGTTATAATGTTTGCTTAATCTTCCAGTAAAGGAACTACCTCAATGGCAATGCCAAGTGGATCTGAATTATTATTAATTTTCGGGATAGTCGTATTGCTTTTCGGTGCGAAAAAAATTCCTGATCTCGCAAAAGGTTTGGGTCAAGGGATCCGCAGTTTTAAAAAAGAGATGAAAGACGATGAAGCACCGCCGCCGACACAGGCAAAAACTACTGAAACGGTTGATGCACCTAAGCAAGTAGAGTCTTCTTCTACAGCAACTATCGTAGAAACCCCTAACGATCACGTTAAACAAGCGTAACCATTGAAACAGCGAGTCAATGCGCTGTTGCGCGATAAATTTAATTGTGATGTTATCCTCGAAAAGCCGAAAGATCGCTCTTTCGGTCACTTTGCAACCCCCATTGCTTTTTCATTAGCCAAAGAACTTCGGAAGTCTCCGATGGCAATTGCCGAAGAGATTGCAACATCGTTCAATGAAAGTGAAATGTTTTCTGCCGTGGAATCGGTAAAAGGATATATCAATTTCCGTCTTTCCGAATCGTTTTTGGATGAGTATGCCTCATGGGCATTGAGCCACGGTGACCAGTTCGGCAGCAGTGATAAAAAAGGCTCCATTCTTCTCGAATTCGTCAGTGCCAATCCGACAGGACCACTTCATATCGGTCATGCCCGCGGCGCGGTGTACGGCGATACGATGTTACGTCTCGGACGTCATTTGGGTTACGATATTACGGCAGAGTATTACGTTAACGATGCGGGTAATCAAATTGATTTGCTCGGAGTCTCTTTGCAACTCGAAGGGCGCAGTTCACTTTTGGGTGAGAGCGTTGAATGGCCTGAAAAATACTACCGCGGCGAGTATCTCAGTGATTTGGCTAAAGAGGTAGTAACACTTTTCGGCGAAGAAGCACTGCGTGATGAGAGCCGTCAAAAAGAGTTGGCACTGTGGGCAAAAGACAAAATTTTGGCCCTTATCGTTGAGGATTTGGCTGCGATAAACGTCCATTTCGATACGTTCGTCGGTGAAGCGTCTCTTTATAACGAGTGGGATCGTGTTATGGCAAAAATGGGAGAGGGCGTTTACCAAAACGAAGGAAAAACGTTTATTCGTTCGTCTGACCTCGGTGATGACCATGACCGCGTTGTTGTTCGTGAAGACGGACGTCCAACCTATCTCGCCGGTGATATCATCTACCATAATCAAAAGTTCGAACGCGGGTATGACGACTACATCAATATCTGGGGAGCGGATCATCACGGATATATCGCCCGTGTCAAAGCGGCGATTAGCTTTTTGGGTTACGATTCTTCCAAGTTGGAAGTTCTCCTTTCACAGATGGTCAGTTTGCTTAAAGACGGCGAACCGTTTAAAATGTCCAAACGTGCCGGAACCGTCATTTTGATGAGCGATGTTGTCGAAGAGATCGGTGCTGAAGCATTGCGTTTTATGTTCGCTTCTAAAAAATGCGATACTGCCCTTGAGTTCGATATCGAAGAACTCAAGCGCCAGGACAGCTCGAACCCGATCTACTACATCCAGTATGCGCATGCACGTATTCAAACACTGATCTCTAAAAGTGAAAAGAGTATGGATGAGATTATGAGTTCTCATTTACACGGTTTGAGTGCGGATGCGGACGGATTGTTGTTTGAGGCTCTGCTATTACCTGAGATTATCGAAGATGCATTTGAATCACGTCAAGCGCAAAAAGTACCGGATTATCTAAAAGTTTTAGCCGGAAGACTGCATAAGTTTTACTATGACACCCGTATTATCGGTACGGAAGACGAAGCAAAATTGCTTAAGCTTCTTTTGGTCGTCGCACTCTCTATTAAAACCGGACTCTCTCTACTGGGAATCCAAGCTAAAGACCGGATGTAATTCCGATCTATTTTATTTTGAACGCCAAAGGAATGCATCCCTTTGGCTACGCTGGCCGCTATGGCACTAAAGCTTGCCCTTTCAGGGCAGAACTCCTTTCTTTTCTTATCCTAACAATCTTCCTATCGTTTGACGCAATGTATCGTTTTGATGGACTATTGCTATTTGTGCGATAGTGAGTTTGGCGTTACTCTCTTGAAAATCACTGATTGCTTTTGCGATATCTGTATCAGCCATCTGACTTTTAGCTGCCGAGGTTGCGCTTATTTGTCCAAAAAGATTATTAGATGCACTGATCAGGCCGTTTGTAGTCGAACCGATATCAGATCTAGCTTGCGCTAAAGAATCGCTGTATTTTTGGATACCGTCTTGATTATCGATCGAGAGAGATGACGGTGAAAGGTTCGGAATAGAAGCCGAAATGGTTGAATTGCCTAATGAAAAAGATGGGTTACTGCCAAACAACGCCTTTCCGTTAAAACTGGTACTGTCGATGCTTTGCTGCATAGACGAAACGGTGCGGCTAAATTCGCTTTGAAGCGCTTGTTTTTGAGAGTCGTTAAGAGCAGCATTGTTGTAGCGTACACTGAGATCATTGAGTGTTTGTGTTTGATCACTGAGACTGCTGAGCGTACCGTCGGTTATTTGCATCATCGCAATTCCGCTCGTTGCGTTTGCAAGTCCTTCTGACATACCGGACATGTCACTTTGCAGCATGGATGCAAGCAAGCGTGAAGCACTGTCTTCCATGCTCAATTGTTGGGCAGCGGCCACTTTTTCAAGCGTTTTATCACGCTTGCTTACTTCAGAATTGATCTGCGGTAACGGATTGAATTGGGGTTCTAATTTCATAGTTTCCTCCTTTTTCATCTCTAATTTTATTAGAATATCACTGAATAGATTAAAACAGAATAACATCTTATGAGTAGATAGTGTACGAGGTGTAATGCAGCAATGCTATAATTGCGAAATGTGAAATGCTACAGGAGTAGGGAATGGTTAAAGTTGCGGCGATACAGATGCAAATGAGCGGGGATAAAGCTTCTAATATTCTCAAAGCGGAAACAATGGTACGTGAAGCGGCAGCAAAAGGAGCCAATATTATATTGATCCCTGAACTGTTCGAGGGGTACTATTTTTGC
This sequence comes from Sulfuricurvum sp., assembly GCF_028712165.1. Taxonomy (GTDB): domain Bacteria; phylum Campylobacterota; class Campylobacteria; order Campylobacterales; family Sulfurimonadaceae; genus Sulfuricurvum. The sequence continues at coordinate 11,976 of NZ_JAQTQR010000073.1, forward strand.
AAAGATATGGATACTAAATATTTTGAGTGGGCTCAACCGCTTCAAAATAATCCACTCGTCGGACACTTTAGCGCTTTGGCCAAAGAACTCGGTGTCGTACTGCCGCTCAGCTATTTCGAGCGTGACGGTGAACGCTATTTTAACTCTCTTGTCATGATTGATACGGATGGTACCGTGATGGAAAACTACCGTAAAACCCATATCCCTGACGGTCCGGGATACGAAGAGAAATTTTATTTTGAGCCAGGGGATACGGGCTTCAAAGTGTGGAAAACCCGTTACGGAAATGTTGGAGTCGGCATTTGCTGGGATCAATGGTTCCCTGAAACGGCACGTTGTCTTACCCTGATGGGCGCGGATATGATTTTTTACCCTACGGCTATTGGTTCTGAACCGGAGATCGGTGTTGACTCGGCGTCGCACTGGCAGCGGGTACAGATGGGACACTCCGCGGCAAATATCATCCCAGTTATCGCTGCAAATCGTATCGGTGAAGAAGTTGGGGAGAGCTGTACCCTCACATTTTACGGCAGCTCGTTCATCACCGATCATACGGGTGCAAAGGTTGCCGAAGCTTCACGAGACCGCGAAGAGATACTTTACAGTGAATTTGACCCCGCTTCGATTCGTGAGCATCGTCACTATTGGGGATTAATCCGAGATCGTCGGCCGGAGTGTTACAAAGAGATTGTACAACCCTAAGGTGGAACTCCTTTTGCTTTAGTGAAGTAATGATTCACTAACGGGGGTTTCCATGAAAGTTGTGTTACGCAATAACGCTATCTTCGTCCAAGGGAGTTCTAAAACCCTCGAAGAGCCGTGGATGGAGGAATTCTTCGACCATCACATCCATAACACGCTGTTTTTGGATAACGGCGTATTGGTATTGAATAACGAAAATTCTGCGGATCAAAAAGAGGAATTTTTAGAGAGTCTCAGCAAGCAATATACCAAGGTAAATGAGCTTTCCGGCTCTTTTTACAGCCGATCCCTCAAGCGATGTAAAACGGCGGCTGTCCGTATCGAAGTTCCGTATCGCAAAAGTGAAAAAGTAGACGTTGAACTCTATGCCTATGGACCGGACCGGGTAAAAATTTCTCTTTTGACTCCTAACCTCTGGGTAATGCGTTATCTCAAGCAGCAGCTCTCTACACTGTTAGTTAACTCCACTTCGACGGATCTTTATATCGATGTTTCATCTTCACTTGCCAAAGCACGTCTCGAAAAAACCCTTAACCGTCGCGAGGTACTCCATTTTGTCATCAACTATCGTTACGACGATGCGTTTATGAGCAGACTGTACGGCAATTACCGCGGATGGGGATATGGAAACGATGCGATTGACAAGATGATCCGTTATCATGCGATTTTTGAAA
>NZ_JAQTQR010000006.1 GCF_028712165.1 Sulfuricurvum sp.
GGGGGAAACGCCCGGTCCCATTCCGAACCCGGAAGCTAAGACCCTCATCGCTCATAATACTGCATCTTTCAGGTGTGGGAACGTAGGTCGCCGCCTGGCCTCAGATTTCTTCTTAACTAACCCCCCTCTTCTTTTAATTCATTAATCGAAAATTTAATCTAATAAACCTATAACCATTTGTTAATCATACTTTGCATTTTTATGCTATTCAAGCTATAATCTAATATTTTATTTATAAAGGTTAGATATGGTTAAAATAATCACCCTTCTTTTTTTCATTGTTTCTCTCGCATTTGGAACTATCAATATTAATCGTGCTAATGCTGCACAGTTGCAAACGCTTAATGGAATAGGTCCATCTAAAGCTCAGGAAATCATTAAATATCGAAAAACACATGGTGGCTTTAAAAGTATCGATGAACTCGTTAATGTTAATGGAATCGGTCCAAAAACACTTCAAAAATTAAAGCCGCAAGTGAGTGTTCGTTAAGGGATATAGATCTTATCGATCATTTCCGTGTATTCACTTATCACGTTGCTTTCGGAGGTTATACCTCCACCGCTTTTATAGATAAGGCTACCGTTAATCTTTTCTATGAAACGAATTGCAACTGCGCTGTAGAGATTCTTTCCATCGTAGTATCCGAATACTCCTGTAAAATATCCGCGATCATATTCTTCAACCTCTTTTATAATCTCTACAGTCTTACGTTTGGGTGTTCCGCTTATACTACCTGCCGGTAATAGTTTACGAAGCAGTTCTCCTGCATTTTCTGTCCAGTTTATATCCAATGTGCCGCAGACATGGGAACTTACTTGATGCAATTTTTTATTTCCGGTGTCAATAGTGGTTATAAAGCGAAATTTTTCAACTTTTATATCCTTGGCTACAATTCCTAAATCATTACGAAGTAGATCTACAATCATTGTATGTTCTGCAAGCTCTTTCGGATCATTTAATATGGTATTGATTGAATCAGGTACAGATGCGTCTATTGTCCCTTTCATTGGATAGGTATGGATGATATTGTCAACAATGGTAATAAAAGGTTCAGGTGAGAAACAGACAAATGTATCTTTTACGCGCATTTTATATGGCGCATGTGCCATCGTATAGATTTCATTAAGTGTATAGTCCGTTTTAATTACGGAGGGTTGTGTAAGATTTAGGAGATAGGTATTTCCGCTCCGAATATGACTTTGTACGGTTTCAAATTTTTGGGAGTAGTGCTCAAAGGCTACAGGAATATAAAGTGGTTTATGCGGTGAATTTGTACTGTCGCTTTCATTGTTGAAAGAAAACTCAATATCTTCTTTCTCAAGCTCTTCCAGTGTAAAACACTGGAGATTCTCTCCCGTGAAATTTGTGAAAAAAAAGCACTTCACTCCTGATGATACGAGCTCAGTGAAACGTTGATACATCAGGCTATAAGTGCTTTGAGAACTGCCATCCGGATGGCAACGCCGTTGCGTACTTGTTCCAATACTTTGCAGCGAGGGTCTTTGAGCATCATATCATCGATATCGATATTGCGATGTACCGGTCCCGGATGAAGGAGAATCAAATCACGATCTCCGACAAGTTCCTGTGTGATACAAAAATCGCTGGCGTAATCTTTGAGTGAACCGTAGGTTTGATGTGAATGGCGTTCGGTTTGGGTACGAAGGCTCATGATAGCATCGACGTTATCAATGACATCACGGAGATTATGAGTCGTTTTGAGATTACTGTCCGGGAGAAAATGCGGAGGGGCTACAAGAGTGATCTCCATTCCAAAACGGGTCAATAATTCGATATTGCTGTTGGCTACACGAGAATTTTTGATATCCCCTACGATAGCGATTTTTTTGCCTTTAACATCCCCAAAATGGCGGCGGAGGGTAAAGAGATCGAGTAAGGCCTGCGTCGGATGGGCATGAGCTCCGTCGCCGGCATTGATGATTGAAGCATGGGTATTTTGCGCAAGGATATTGGGAACTCCCGCATGGGCATGGCGGACGATCATCGCGTGAGGTCCCATTGCATCGAGATTAGCCGCCGTATCGACTAGACTTTCCCCTTTTTGGGTAGAACTTTTTTGCACATCAAGATGAACCACTTCGGCGCCTAAGCGTTTTGCTGCAATTTCAAAAGAGCTTTTGGTTCGGGTTGAGTTTTCAAAAAAGAGGGTAATGATGATTTTTTCTTTGAGGATTGGGTCAAACTGTCCCGCTAGATAGTGTTCCGCATCTCGTAAAACCTGAAGAATTTGGTCCGTCGTAAAATCATCCGTTCGAATCAGGTGTTTCATGCTATCTCCTCATTTTGTAGTGAAATTGTATCCAAAAGTACTTTGGCTATGGTATCAATATCTTTCTCGATTAGGAAGAGCGGATTAAAGCGATGACTAAAATAAGGGAGGGATACGGTTTCAAAACTTGTATCCTCAGATCGGCAATTCAGTCCCCATACATAAGGCAATGCAGCACTGTCAAGTGCATTGATGCTTAAGAGTGTGTCATTAATGCATCCGAGATTGCAGTGGGTGACTAATAATGTTACGGCATTAAAGTGTCTGGGCAGATCGATCATCATTTTTTCAGAATCGATCGGAACCATTAGCCCGCCGGCCCCTTCAATGATGACGATATCACACAGAGTTTCGATTTTTGCTAATGCGGTATCAAAGAGGCTGAAATCTATATTTTTCCCATCATTGGCCACAAAAGGTGCCGCAGGGAGGGGAAGTTGAAGGGTGACGATATCATTTAACGTTAATGAGGTGAGTGCCGGATTATAGGATAATGCGGTTTTGAAAAGCGTATTGCCATCCGATGGCAGGGTTGTGACTCCGGTTTCAACCGGTTTGTAGACACCTACCCGCAGTCCCATACGGCTGAATGCTCTGATAAGAAGTTGAGAGGAATAAGTTTTGCCGATATTGGTGTTAGTTGCGGTTACGAAAATTCGTTTAGACAAGGAGAGAGCCTTTTTGGTTATAATTGTCCAATTTTAATACAGGTTAGATGATGAATCGCTTTGAAGAGTTTACAACACGTATAGTCCAGCAAGTCGGGAAAAAAGAGGGACCGGTCAGCCCGGTCATGGTGAATTCGGCTTCTTTCGGATATGGCAGCAGCGAAACGGGCGAAGGGATATTTGACGGATCTGTGAAAAAACCGTTATATGCTCGTGTCGGCAATCCTACATCGGCGCAGCTGGAACAGATTTTAGCTTCAATGGACGGCGGAATCGGTGCGGTCGCGGCTTCTTCTGGTATGGGTGCGACAGCTATGGCTACCTTGAGCCTTTTGAGAGCGGGTGATGAAATTATCAGTATCGGCGGACTTTTCGGAGGTACCTATTCGTATTTTACAGAGACGCTGGTGCGCTTTGGGATTACGACGCACTTTTTTGATGTGGATGCATTAGATGCTATCGAAGAAGCAATCAATACGGCTACCAAAATTATTTTTTTGGAGAGTGTCGGCAATCCGAATATGCGCCTTCCTGATATTGCAAAAATTGCCGAGATTGCCAATCGTTACGGAGTAGTCTTGATGGTGGATAATACGATTACTCCGCTGAGTGTAGTGCCGATAGCATTGGGTGCCGATATCGTTGTCTATTCAACGACTAAAATTATCACGGGAAATGCTTCGGCTCTTGGCGGTGCCGTGATTTTCCGCGCGATCGCTGAGGGTGAGGATAAGTTTAAAGGTGAGCGTTATCGTGATGTACATCCGTTCATCAAAAAGATGGGCTCTATGGCATTGGTTGCGAATGCCAAAAAACGGGCATTGCGTGATTTTGGGATGTCGGCAAACGGATTTGGAAGCTACCTGACGATGTTAGGATTGGAGACGTTGCCGTTACGTATGGATCGGATCGTTACAACGGTGGAAACAGTGGCTAAAGCTCTAAATGAGAAGGGATTGAGCGTTAATCATCCGTGTTTGCCGCACCATCCTCACCATGAGCGCTATTTGAGTCAATTTGCAAATGGGTGCGGAACCATTCTCACGATCGATATGGGGAGTAAAGAGAGAGCTTTTGAGTTCTTAAACCGTTCCAAATTGATAACGATTACGGCTAATATCGGCGATAGCCGTACTCTCGGATTGCACATGGCTTCGACCATTTATCGCGATTTTGATGAAGCGACACGTGAGTTTTTAGGGATCACACCGGGGCTTGTTCGTGTCTCGATTGGCTTGGAAAGTGCTGAAGCGATTATTGCTGACTTTGTAAACGCGGCAAACCTTTAAAAAGATAAGGTATAGTTGCGTATGGCTACAAAACACGAACACTCAACACAGTTAGATCTTTTGGTGGAACATCCAAAGCAGTACAATGTTTTTTTGCTCAATGACGATTACACGTCAATGGATTTTGTCGTTGAAATTTTGATGAAATTGTTTCGGAAAAATTTTCAGGATGCTCACGCTATCATGATTGAAGTACATCAAAAAGGGCGTGGCTTATGCGGAGTATATCCGTTTGAAGTAGCCGAAACAAAGGTACATCAAGTGGGTACACTGGCTAGAGAAAACGGATTTCCCCTTAAAGCGGTAATGGAGGAAGCATAATCATGGTAAGTACAGAACTGAATGCAATTTTTCAAAAAGCGATCGCGTTTGCACGACATCAGCGTCATGAATATCTAACCATTGAACACGTTATGTTGGCATTGCTCAACTCACCTGACGGTGAGGCCATCATCAAGTCTTGCGGTGCGGACGTGGAGCTTATCCGCGAAGCACTGGGTGCGTATTTGATGCAGACAATGGAGCCGTTACCGGACGATGCGGAACAAGATCCTTTTGAGACGGTCGCATTGGCTCGGATGATTGACGGAATGATGCACCATGTACGAAGTGCCCAAAAAGAGTATGCGGATGTAGGCGATCTTATCGCAGCAGTGTATGAAGAACATCATACGTATGCGTGTATGCTGCTCGAAGAGTATGGAATCAGTCGTGTCGATGTACTCGAAGCAATTTCACATCGGGATATGGATACTGCGCAGGATGAGTCCCAAAATGAAGGGGCATTGCAAAAATACTCGATCAACCTGATTGCCCAGGCACGTAAAGGGAAGATTGATCCCGTTATCGGACGGGTTAATGAAATTGAACGTACGATTCAAACTCTCTGCCGTCGAAAGAAAAACAATCCGCTCTTAATTGGTGAACCGGGAGTGGGTAAAACAGCGATTGCTGAAGGGTTGGCATTACGGATTCTCTCAGGAGATGTTCCTAAAATTTTGGAAAATGCCGAAGTTTTTGCTCTGGATTTAGGGGCGATGCTTGCGGGAACCAAATACCGCGGAGATTTTGAAAAACGGCTCAAAGCCGTGATGGATGAGGCAGCCGAACATCCGAATGCTATTTTATTTATCGATGAAATTCACACGATTGTAGGCGCTGGAGCTGTCGGCGGCGGAAGTATGGATGCGTCTAATCAGCTCAAACCCGCTCTTGCTTCCGGTATTTTGAAATGTATGGGGGCAACGACTCATGCGGAATACCGAAGCGTTTTTGAAAAAGATCGTGCCCTTAGCCGCCGTTTTGCCCGTATTGAAGTGGGCGAACCTTCGGATGAAGAGAGTTTTTTGATTCTCAAAGGGCTCCGAGAACGGTATGAAAAACACCATGGAGTGAAATACACCGATAAAGCGCTTCGCTCTGCGGTTGAACTCTCCAAAAAATACATTACCGATCGCTTTTTACCGGATGTCGCGATTGATTTGATCGATGAAGCCGGAGCATCGTTTCATCTCAAAACCCATAAACGCACGACGATCACTCCCCACGATATCGAAGCGATTATTTCGAAAATGACGGGAGTACCCACTTCGAAAATGGGGACAGACGTACGCGAAAAACTCTCTTCGCTGGAATCGGATTTGAAAGCACTTGTTATCGGACAGGATCATGCCGTTAGCCAAGTGGTCAAGTCGATCAAACGTTCGTATGCCGGTTTGAGTGCAGAACATAAGCCGATTGCATCTTTTCTCTTTTCCGGCCCTACGGGCGTTGGAAAAACAGAATTGGCGAAATCATTGGCTCAGACTTTGGGAATTTATTTCGAGCGGTTCGATATGTCCGAATATATGGAAAAACACGCTATTAGCCGTCTCATCGGGTCACCTCCGGGATATGTGGGATTTGAGCAGGGAGGATTGCTGGTCGAAACGGTTCGAAAACACCCTTATATGGTGTTATTGCTCGATGAGATCGAAAAAGCGCATCCCGATTTGATCAATGTTCTTTTACAGGTAATGGACAGTGCGACACTCACCGATAATACAGGATTTAAAGCGAATTTTTCGAATGTCGTATTGGTTATGACCTCAAATATCGGGGCAACAGAGCGGAACGTTATGGGATTCAATGCAGACAGTTCTATTTCACGTCATGAAGCGCTAAAATCATTTTTTACTCCGGAATTCCGTAATCGGCTGGATGGGGTTGTTGAGTTTGCGGCATTGCCTATGAATGTTGTCGAGGGGATCGTTGATAAATTCATTAGAGAACTCAATATACAGCTCAAACCAAAAAAAGTCAGCGTGGCTCTCAGCGACAAAGCAAAAGTGTATATTGCAAAAATCGGATATGACAAAGCGATGGGGGCACGTCCGCTTGGGCGCGTTATTTCTGAAAAAATCAAAGATTCATTGGTAGATGAAATGCTCTTTGGCCGTTTGGCACAAGGGGGGAAAGTTTTCGTCGATTATACGGATCAACTTGTTTTTGATTATGCTGAATGATTCCAAAACTCACCTATCACCTCTCTTTTCCTAATCCTGCAGATGCATCCAAAGAGGGAGTCGTAGCCTACGGCGGCGATCTCTCCCCTTCACGTTTAATGATGGCGTATCGTTTGGGTATATTTCCCTGGTATAGCAAGGGAGATCCTATCCTCTGGTGGTCACCGGATCCTAGACTCATATTGGAGTTGGATGATTTTAAATTGAGCCGCTCTTTACGGAAAAAACGTGCTCATTTTGAAGTTCGTTTTGACACGGCTTTCTCTCAGGTTATTCGTGAATGCAGTATGGCACCTCGCCGTGGTCAAAAAGGAAGCTGGATTGTACCGGATATGATAGAAGCCTATGAAACACTTCACGCACTTGGGCATGCACACAGTGTCGAAGCGTATCAAAACGGTATGTTAGTCGGTGGACTGTACGGTGTGAGTGTCGGAGGGGTATTTTGCGGCGAATCGATGTTTGCCAAAGTGTCCGATGCTTCCAAAGTAGCTTTTGCAGTGCTTGTTGAACATTTACGCAAATGGGGATACTCTTTTATCGATTGCCAGGTTCCGACGAATCATCTCAAAAGTTTGGGTGCAAAAGAAGTTTCAAGAGAGCATTTTTTGGAGCGTCTTAAAACAGCGGTAGAGCAAATCGATGCCAATTGTTGGAATGTGAGAGATGTTTAAGGTTTTTTTACTTATACTCTCTGTTAATTCTTATGAAAAAGGGGTCTATATGAAAAAAGTTTTAATCAGTATCGCAGCAGTCGCTGCACTTAGTACGGCAGGTTTTGCAACAGTTAACAGCCAAACAGGGTGTGGTCTTGGGTCACAAATTATTCACGATGACAGTTCAGCCGTTATGTTGGCACTTCAGGCAACAACCAATGGAACACTCGGGAACCAAACGTTTGGTGTTACATCAGGAACTTCTGGATGTAAAAAATCAAAATTGGTATTGAATGAGCGTGCAGCAGAGTTCGTTGCTTCCAATATGGATCAACTTTCTCGTGAGATCGCTATCGGACACGGTGAAAGTGTTTCAACATTGGCAGAACTTTTGAACGTTCAAGACAAAGCGGCATTCGCATCGGCTCTTCAAGCAAATTACAACGCTATCTATAGCAGTGATAAAGCGGACATGGCTACCGTGTTGGATAACGTTTCAACAATCGCCGGATAATAGCTATTTTTAAATGTGTATTCCCGCTTTTGCGGGAATGACGAATCTGAGGTTTTTTTGCCCTTTCTTCTTTTCTTATGTGCATTGACTTTATCGCTCTTCGCGAGTACGACCGATGAATTGATTGCACAAGCTCACACGAAACATCTTTCTGATACACGTTACTGGCATCTTTTGATGCACACTCCGCACAATGAAAGTGAAATTGATGATGAGGCTTTTTTTTTAGCTCCAAACGGTAAAAGCGATATTTCAAGTGAATTGGATGAGACAATTACCCATTTTGCTAATGATTTGAATCAAAGTGACGGAAGTGTTTTTTGCCGTTTTCCTGCTCGACGGGCATGGTTGGAAAATGAGCTGAATACATCATTCGGAGAGGGTGACTGCAGAGAATATAATATACTTGTCGCGAAGATGGATCCCCAAAAAGTGACGCTTGTTTTTCCGAGTGCCCATATAAACTCTCCTGCATCGATGTTCGGGCATACCTTTTTACGGATCGATTCGTCGATGGACTCTAAACTCATGTCATATGCGATCAATTATGCGGCGTTTACGGAAGATACAAATGGATTATTATTTGCCTATAAAGGTCTTTTTGGGGGATACCATGGATTTTATTCGATGCTCCCTTACTATGAAAAACTCAAAGAATATCGTGACAGCGAATCTCGAGATGTATGGGAATACGATTTAAATCTCACACATGATGAAGTAATGGCAATGGTACGTCATATCTGGGAATTACAGCATATCAATTCCTGGTACTATTTTTTCGATGAAAACTGCTCGTACCATATGCTGTGGTTGACTGAAATTGCCCGTCCAAGTGTCCATCTTCGGGATCATTTTTTTTATTATGTCATTCCGCCTGAAACGGTTCGTGCATTTGAAGATGAGGCTTTGGTCGAGGAAAAACATTTCCGACCTTCAAAACGGACAAAACTCTTGGCGTATGAGCGTCAGCTAACTCCTCGGGGAATCGATGCGGTTCGATCCCTTACAATCGGTACAATACGTGGAAATGATCTAAAAGGGATCGAGCTGAGTGACCAGGAACGTCGTTTTGTTCTCGAAGCTTCTGCTGAACTCGTGGAGTACGACTACATCGAAGGGAAGATCTCCAAGGATGAATATGCCGCACGTTATCATGAACTTCTTGTAGCGCGTGCGGCATTGGGAGAGGGTAAAGAACTTCCGATACCGAGTAAATCCAATCCCGACACGGCGCATCACTCCGCTCGTATAGAGGTGGCACAGGGGTGGTTTGAACATCGTTCTCCATTGCTTATCGGATGGCGTCCGGCTTTTCATGATCTCACTGAAGATGATACGGGACACCTTTCCGGAGCACAGATTGAATTTTTAGATACGTTGATCGGAATCGATAAAGAGAAAGTGAATTTGGAGAAATTCACGATTCTCTCGTTGGCTTCTATTGCACCTGTCAGCCATTTTTTTAAGCCGCTTTCATGGCGAATGAAAAGTGGATGGGATCGCGACTATGGAGACGATCGACTTAGTTTCGTCACTCGTGTCGGGGCAGGAGCTGCAATCGGAGACGAACGGATGTTCGGATACCTCTTAAGCGAACCGGAAATAAGACTCGGCTTTAATGCAGATGCAGGACTCGGATTTAGTGCCGGTGCAGGGATGAATTGGGGATATCGGATGAAAAGCAGTATTGAAGCGGGTCATATTTTGTATCTTGACGGAGCTGATCGAAGCCGTATGATACTTTCTCATGTATGGCAGTGGAACACGATGGGAGCACTCTCTTTTAACTATGAGGTATTCAACCAATATCATCGTGAAGATCGATATAAAGTCGGTGTTAACATCTATTTTTAATTATTTTTCGGCATAATAGTTTACCTTTTTGTCACGGAGTTATAATGTATCTAGCGGAAGCTCGTTTTGCCCTTTGGGCTGACTTTATCGAACGGACCTTTTTAGATGAAGGCTTTAAAGAGTTAATCGCCAAAGGGATCATTAACGGAGCCACATCGAACCCTGCAATATTTAAAAATGCGATTCTCACATCTGCCGCGTATAAAGAGCAGCTTTCAACACTGGGTTCTCTTTCCCCAAAAGAAAAATATGAAGCATTGGCTATTTACGATATTCAAAAAGCCGCCGATATATTGCGACCGTTATACGATGCCGGAGATGACGGATACGTCAGTATCGAAGTCGACCCGTTTTTGTGCGATGATACAAAAGCAACGGTTGCAGAGGGAGAACGGCTTCATCATAGTATCAATCGTCCGAATGTGATGATCAAAGTACCGGCTACTGAAGCCGGATATTTGGCTATGGAAGCCCTGGCATCGCAAGGTATCGCTGTCAATGCAACGTTGATTTTTTCCGTTGATCAGGCAGTGAAATGCGCAGCCGCATTTGAGAGAGCATCTCACAAAGCAAGTGTTGATACGGTCATCAGCGTATTTGTCAGTCGTATTGATCGTGCCATTGATGAAACGCTTCGAGCTGCCGGAGTTCGTACCGGATTAATGGGGATACTCAATGCAGCGGAGATTTATAACCGTGTAGAAGCTATGAAAGTTCCAAAATGCCGTGTACTGTTTGCCAGTACCGGAGTAAAAGGGGATGAATTTAGAGCTTCTTATTATATCGATGAGCTTTTAGCTCCGAATAGTGTGAATACTGCTCCCATCGCTACCATTGACGCATATGTTCAAGGGGGAGACAGAACGGTGAAACTCCCTCTCTCAGCTGAGATAATTCGGGAACATCAAAGCCGTGTTGCCGGTGCGGGTGTTGTGATGGAAGCGATTATTGAACAGCAGATTGTCGAAGGGCTTGAAGCGTTTAAAATTGCATTTACTGAAATCTTGAGTGAATTGGAGTAAAAAATGAATGAAAATATTCGACAAAGTGTCCATCAACCCGATTTAGGGGAGTTGAATTTTGAGGTTTTGAAAAAAATCCGGGGTTATCTGCGTCGGATGGTCGATGCAGGCGGAAGTGACTTGCACATTAAAGCCAACGCCGTGGTACGAGCTCGTATTAACGGAGAGATCATCCCCCTTTCGGGAGAAATTTTTTCCAAAGACGATGCCCTCATTTTTGCCAAAGAGTTACTTCGTACCCGATTTCCGGAGTTAGTAGAGAAAAAAGAGCTTGACCTTGTTTATCCGTTTGATGAAAACACCCGTTTTCGTATCAATATCTTTTTTCAAATGGAGGGAATATCCGCCGTATTCCGTCTGATTCCGGTCAAAATTTTAACGGTAGATGAATTAGAATTACCAAATGTTGTTCATAGTTTCGCGGAAATGGAACGGGGATTGGTTTTGGTGACCGGTGTAACCGGAAGCGGAAAATCGACAACACTAGCGGCTCTCATCAATGAAATCAATTGGAAACGACGAAAGCACATCATCACGATTGAAGATCCGATTGAATTTGTCCATAAAGACCGCAAATGCATCGTCAATCAACGCAGTATCGGTCAAGATACCCATAGTTTTGGTTCTGCTCTGCGTGCGGCACTGCGCGAAGATCCGGATATTATCCTAGTCGGGGAAATGAGGGATATGGAGACAATTGAGATTGCACTTCATGCGGCGGATACCGGACATTTGGTTTTCTCTACTCTGCATACGCTTGATGCAAAAGAGACAGTTAACCGTATCATCTCCGTATTTCCGACAGGTGAACAAAACCGTATTCGTATGACCCTTGCCTCGGTCTTAAAAGGGGTTATTTCCCAGCGTCTGATACCTACTGTAACAGGGAAACGTACCGCTGCACTGGAAATTTTGATCCGAACGCCGCGGATTGAGCAGTTGATTGCTGAAAATCGTGATATTGAGATCCCCGATACGATTGCTGAGGGTAAAGAGCTCTATAAATCGCAAACGTTTGACCAGGGGATTTTGGATCTGTATTTATCCGGGAAAATTACACGAGAAGATGCCTTGGCATTTGCAACATCCGCATCCGATTTAAGACTCCGAATGGAAGGATTGAGTACCACGGTTTCTAAAGAAAAACTGGGGGTTGACGATGGTCCGAAAGAGTTTAAATCAGAAGATTTTATTGAGTTAAAAGTATAAGATAATTTAGGATATTTTAAACTATTTTTAAGTATAATCCGTCCCATTTTATTTTTGAAGGACATGATTATGTTAGAAGGCATTGTAAGAGAGAGTATTGGCAAAGCTGCTACAAAAGCGTATCGCCGTGATGGTTATCTTATTGCTAACATCTATGGAAAAGGGCTTGACAACGTTCACGCTGCGTTCAAAATGAACGACTTTATCCGTACTGTGCGCAACAAAGAGAGCGTAGCATTTGCTGTAAACGTTGGCGGAACAGAGATGAACCTTGTAGTTCAAGGGTATGAGTCTCATCCGGTATCGGGCAATTTGTTACACGTTGATTTGATGGTTGCACAACCGAATGTTGTCACTCACTACCATGTTCCGGTTAAAACAGTCGGTACTCCGATCGGTTTGAAAAACAAAGGGATGTTATTCATCGCGAAAAAACGTCTTCGTGTTAAAGCAACAATTGAAAACTTACCAGCTAGCGTTACAGTTGATGTTGCTGCACTTGATCTAGGTGATTCAGTATTGGTTCGTGATCTTCCACGTGTTGAGAACGTAACGTTTACTGATTCCGATCGCGTATCGGTTCTTAGTATCATTAAAGCGAAATAATTATGCTTATTGTCGGACTGGGCAATCCCGGCTCGGCATATGCATCGACCCGTCATAACATCGGTTTTATGGTTATTGACGAACTTTGTCGACGCCATAGTGTGCAAAATATTTCAAAGAGCTCCTTTGAAGGGGAGTTGTTTAAAATGGGATCGCACTTTCTTCTCAAACCTACTACCTATATGAATCTCTCCGGTCGTTCTATCCTAGCCGTTAAAAATTTTTATAAAATCGATGAGGTCATTGTTATCCATGATGATTTGGATCTTCCGTTCGGGGCGTTGCGCTTTAAAAACGGCGGCGGTCATGGAGGGCACAACGGATTAAAATCTGCCGATGCCGCTATCGGTGCCGATTATACCCGTGTCCGGATGGGGATTGGTAAGCCCGAGCATAAATCACAGGTTGCCGATTATGTTTTGCATCCGTTTAGTACAGAAGAACAGTCCAAACTTTCAAGTTGGATTGCCGCATCAGCCGATGCTGTTGAGATGCTGTTGAAACACAGTTGCAGCGATGTGGCCGCAAAATGTTCGAGTAAGGGTTTTTAAGATGCTTGCTTTTACGACGCTTTCGTCTCTTTATATACGCTATTTTTTGATTGTTTTGACCGCACTCAGCAGTTTTATGGTTGGATTTGATTTAATGGATAATGCAGCTGGCCTTCCGGCATCCGCGAATCTTGTTTTGATTTACATTATGTATAAATTTTTTTATGCGATAGACATGATGCTGCCGATTTCATTGGTATTTGCAATGATTGCTTCGTTGGTCGAATTGGTTCGTTCCAATGCATTGGCGGCCTACTATGCAATAGGGTATTCCAAAGCTCGAATTCTAGCCCCTTTTTTAAGTGTAGCGGGTGGGCTGATCGGAATTTATATTGCATTGCATACGACCAATTTCGCGCGGGCTAATGAATTTTCGGATAATCTTCGAGAAACATCCGAGTTTATCCGTCCGACAAGCAATCTTTTTTTTACCCATGAGGGAAATTATATCTATTTCGGCAATCTGTATCCTCTTAGTAAAAGGGCGGAAGATATCCGTATTTTCACGTTTAATCAGGGACATTTAAAAGAGGCGTTGAGTGCAACGGAAGCGGTGTATGACAACGGATATTGGAATATTAAAAAAGCCCATTTGATTCATCCTCCACAAACGGTTGATCTTAAAGCAATTGGAATTGAGAGTGAAGATCGTGAAAATTTGAAAGTGCTTCGTGATTTTAAACCTAAAATCTTGGATCAGGTTTATGAAGGGAAAGCGAATTTTACGATCGGCGACGGATTGGATGCACTGAGTCTTTTAAAAAATCAAAATGTTGATATTGCAAAGATTACAAGCGGAATGTATCGTATGTTTATCACCCCTTGGTTCGCACTGATTCTAATCGTGATTTGTTTTTCATATGCACCGGTAAGTGCCCGATTTTTAAATCTTTCCTTTTTCAGTTTTGGAGCTATTCTAATCACCTTGATTGTATGGGGATTGCTCTTTATGATGGGAGAGCTTTCTAATAACAAAACGCTCTCCCCTGAAATAGGGATAATCGTTCCGATTATACTCTTGAGCGGTGTGATGTTTTGGCGACTTGGAAATCCCCTAAGGAGAGTTAGGGTAAAATCGCGACAAAACTAATCAACGAGGATTAAGAGTGATCGATTTTAAAGCTCTGGCAGAAACCTACGGAACACCATTGTATGTGTACGATTTTGATGCGATGAAAACGCAGTTCGAATCTTTGAAAGAGGCGTTTCGCGGGCGTAAATCGATTTTGGCGTATGCAGTTAAAGCCAATTCCAATCTTAGTGTTGTCAAGCATTTTGCACAGTTAGGTTCCGGTGCGGATTGTGTCTCTATCGGAGAAGTCCGTCGTGCCTTGATGGCCGGAATTCCAAAATACCGTATACTTTTCAGCGGTGTCGGCAAACGGGATGATGAAATCCGTGAAGCGATTGAATCGGATATCCTTTACATCAACGTAGAGAGCGAAGCAGAACTCGGACGTGTCGAGATGATTGCACGTGAGTTGAATGCCAAAGCTCGTATCAGTATCCGTGTGAATCCGAATATCGATCCAAAAACCCATCCGTATATTTCAACCGGACTGCATGATAATAAATTCGGTGTAGAAATTGTTGCGGCGAAGCGGATGTACATTCAGGCTAAAAATTCCGATCATCTTGACCCTGTTGGTATCCATTTTCATATCGGAAGCCAGCTGACAGAATTGGAACCGATTTATGAAGCTGCCGTTATTGTTGCCGATTTGCTTCGATCTCTCCAAGCTATCGATATCGAGTTGAAATTTTTTGATATCGGTGGAGGGTTGGGTGTCCGTTACGATAACGAGACGACGATTGAACCGTACGATTATGCGCAAGCAATTCTTTCAGCACTCAAAGGGATTGATGTGACCATCATTTGCGAGCCTGGTCGATTTTTGACGGCAAATGCCGGATATTTCCTGACAAAAGTACTGTACGAAAAAAACAACGGTGAGAAGCGTTTTGTAATGGTTGACGGAGCAATGAACGATCTTATCCGACCGAGCCTGTATAAAGCATATCACCGCATTGAAGCACTGGATAAAACGGGTGAAGAGAGTGCGGCGGATGTCGTCGGTCCGGTATGTGAAAGCGGCGACTTTTTAGCCAAAAACTATCCGCTTCCACCTATGGAACACAATGATTTGCTTATTGTACACAGTGCCGGAGCCTATGGTTTCGGAATGGGGAGCAACTACAATACCCGAGGACGTTCTGCCGAGATCGCTGTTGAAGCGGGTAATGAACGGCTTATCCGACGTCGTGAAAATTTTGAGGATGTTATTGCGCTAGAGCGTGAGTACCTGTAGGAATTATGATGTATTTTATCGACGTACAAGGGACATTAATCGAAGATAACACCAAGCTTCCCACTCGCGGTGCGGTTGCTTTTATCGATTTCCTGAACACTCGTAAAATACCGTATATGGTTATTACCAACAGTACTAAAAGCCCGAGCAACGAATTTTTAGGGTATTTAAATTCGATAGGACTTAATATCCCGAGAGAACACTATCTAGATCCGTTGATGATGCTGGAAAGCCACATTGATAAGAGTAAAAAGATTGCTGCGTACGGCTCAGAACCTTTCTTGGGTGTATTGCATTCTATGGGATACCGTCTTGATTATACGACTCCGGATGTTGTACTCATCGCGATCAAAGAGAACTTTTTACCGGATGAATATGCTGCGATGATTGAATTTCTTCTTGGCGGAGCGGAACTCGTAGGGATGCATGAAACGACGTTGTATGTAAAAAATCATAAACGTTATCCTGGAGTCGGAGCAATTTTGAAAATGCTTGAGTTCGCAACATCAACTCCGTATATTGTTGTCGGTAAACCGAGTGTTTCATTTTTTAATGAGGCATTAGAGCGTTTAACGGCTCAAAAAGCGGGAGCTGGATTTCGTGATATTACGATCATCAGTGATGACGTCAAAGGGGATCTCATCGGAGCACAATCATTGGGGATGAAAGGGGTATTTGTACTCAGCGGAAAATACCGTTCGGCGGAGGAAATTATCCCATCTTTGGAACTTTCTCAGCGTCCGGCAGAGATTTATGCGGATATGCAAGAGATATTGGAGAGGCTATGAATACTTTAGAAGAGTGCAGAGCACGAATTGATGAGATAGATAACGAAGTCGTTTCACTGTTAAATCGCCGCATGGAAGTGGTTCGTCGTGTCGGTGAAATCAAACATGAGAGCAAGACGGCCGTTTACCGTCCGGAGCGTGAAAAAGCGATAATCGATCGTTTAACGCTGCTGAGTAAACAGTCCGGAGGGTTGCTGAATGCCCAAGCGATTGAAGCGGTTTTTCTGGAAATTTTTGCCGTTGCACGTAATCTTGAGCTTCCTGAACGTATTGCGTATCTCGGACCTGAGGGGAGTTTTACCCATCAGGCAGCGGAGTCCCGTTTTGGAGCAATGAGCGATTATCTTTCCCTCGGTTCGATTGAAGCGGTATTTAAAACACTCGAAGCAGGCCGTGCAAAATTCGGCGTTGTTCCAATCGAAAATTCACGAGACGGTGTTGTGGGTGAGACTCTGGATCTGCTCGGTAAAAGTACTATGAAAATCGTAGCGGAATTGTATATGCCGATCCATATGGCATTTGCGACAAAATCGGAAAAAATTCAGGATATCAAACGGATCTATTCGAAAGATAAAGGATTCGGTCAGTGTCGAGAGTTTTTGCAAGAACACGGGCTGAATATGGTTGAACATATTCCGGTGGAATCAACGGCAAAAGCGGCTATATTGGCTTCCAAAGATCCTCAGGCCGCGGCTATATGTTCACATATTGCGGCAAAGCTGTATAGTGTACCGACACTGTTTGAAAATATTGAAGATGCTCATAATAACGCAACACGCTTTTTTATTTTGAGTGATTTCAAAAACGCTATCAGCGATGATGATAAAACCTCAATTCTTGTGCGTTTGAAAGATGCGCAAAAAGCTGGGGCACTGGTTCATTTTCTGGAAGATTTCAATAATGCCGAAATCAATCTGAGTAAAATTGAGAGTCGTCCTTCACGAGATAATGACGGCTTCGGTTATTGGTTCTTCATCGACTTTTTCGGTCATATCGATGAGCCTCAAGTTCAAGAATTAATCCAAAAACATACAGAAGAAGTAACATGGTTAGGCAGCTATGTTAAGGGAGAGTTATGAAATTTAACAGTGCATTAGAAAATATTAAATCGTACGAGGCAGGTAAGCCAATCGAATTGGTGGTTCGTGAATACGGAATTACCAAAGAAGATATTGTTAAGTTGGCAAGTAATGAAAATCCGTTCGGATGTTCACCGAAAGTCAAAGATGCGGTACGTGCTATCATCGATAATATGGCGTTGTATCCGGATGATTCGATGGTAAAACTCAAAACGGCTTTATCCGATAAATACGCGATTAAAAGCAATGAGTTGATTATCGGGGCGGGCAGTGATCAGGTGATCGAATTTGCGATCCATGCCAAAGCACATACGGGCAGTAAAGTACTGATGAACAGCGTGACTTTCGCAATGTATGAGATTTATGCCAAACAAGTCGGGGCAGAAATTATTCGTACCGCATCACGCGAACATAAGATGGAAGAATTTTATGCTCTATACCAAGAACATAAGCCATCCATCATTTTCCTTTGTACTCCGAATAA
Source organism: Sulfuricurvum sp. (assembly GCF_028712165.1). Lineage (GTDB taxonomy): Bacteria > Campylobacterota > Campylobacteria > Campylobacterales > Sulfurimonadaceae > Sulfuricurvum. The sequence continues at coordinate 17,825 of NZ_JAQTQR010000006.1, forward strand.
CCCTACGGGTAATGGACTTAAAGCGGAAGAGATGATTTCATTCATCGAAAAAGTGGACAATGATACTTTGGTGATTGTAGATGGTGCGTACATGGAGTATGCCCGTTTTAAAAATCCGGCATATGCAGTAGAACCACGAGATTTGATCGCACAATTTGATAATGTTCTCTTTTTGGGGACTTTTTCAAAAGCATACGGATTAGGGGGGATGCGTGTCGGTTATGGAATAGCTCAGGTACCTATTATTGAAGCCCTTTATAAAGTTCGACCGCCGTTTAATATAACGACTCTTTCGCTTGAAGCGGCATCGACTGCCCTTGAAGATGAAGCTTTTGTTCAAGCGTGTATTGCCGATAATTTCGAGCAAATGAAACGATATGAAGAATTTGCACGCAAGAAGGGGATCGATGTGATTGATAGTTATACCAATTTCGTCACTTTATCGCTTCCTGAAGAAAAAAATTCATCAAAAATTGCGCAAGAACTCTTAAAAAAGGGTATGATTGTACGTGATTTAAGCAGTTACGGATTGAATGCGATTCGCGTTACAATCGGAACATCGATTCAGAATGATCGATTTTTTGAACTCACCGATCCTTTATTATAAAAATAGGTAACAATGGATTTTAAGGCCCTTTTCTCGCAACTTGTTGTTTTTTTCGGAAAGCTCAATCAAGCACAAAAAACTATTATTGGTGCGGCAGTTGCAGGGATAGTGGCATTTTTAGTTTTTTTGGTCGTTTATACCTCGGAGGGTAGCAGCGGTGAAAATAGTGGCTATCAAGTCCTATTTGATTCACTAAGTCCGCAAGATGCGGCACAAGTGGTGCAGCAACTCGAAAAAGATAAAATCCCTTATAAAATCCCTCGTGACAACGTTATTGAAGTTCCTAAAGATGTTGTGTACAAAGAACGTATTACGATTGCTTCTATGGGAATTCCAAAAGAGGGGCATGTCGGTTTTGAGCTTTTTGACAAACAAGAGTTCGGCGCAACTAATTTTGATCAAGAGGTGAAATTTCGACGAGCATTGGAAGGGGAACTTGCCCGTTCGATTGACTCCTTGGCACCGGTTGAAAAATCAAGTGTCTCTCTCGCTTTGCCCAAAGAAACACTTTTTGTTTCAGAAGCAGTCCCCCCTTCTGCCTCGGTTATGGTACAGTTAAGTGCGGATCAAAAACTCTCACCTAAGCAAATCCGAGGGATCAAAAAATTGGTCGCTTCGGCAGTTCCTAAGCTGACGCCAGAAAATGTTGCTTTGATTAATTCTGAGGGAGAAACACTCGGCGATGATGATGCGGCATCGGCTATGGGTGAACTCTCTTCTATGCAGCAGCAGTATAAAAGCAAAGAAGAGAAAAAGCAGGAAGAAAAAATCCTAAATGTTCTTGCCCCATTCATCGGTGGAAAAGATCGCATTGTTGCCAAAGTAACGATAGAGTACGATTTTTCGGAGCAAAGTTCCACGTCTGAAAAATATGATCCTGACAATGTCGTCCGAAGCGAACAGACCAGCGAAGAGAAACGTGACGGAGGAACTCCCGCTTCCGCAGTAGGAGGGGTTCCGGGTGCAGTCAGCAATATCGGACCGGTTCAAGGACTGGGCGGAAATGCAACCGGTGAAAAATACGAAAAAACAACCGGAACAACCAATTACGAAATTTCTAAAACCGTATCTACTACTAAAATGGAATTTGCCCGTATCAAACGGATGACAGCTGCCGTTGCGGTAGATGGGAAATATGAAGCTAAAAAAGGTGCTGACGGACAACCGACGGAAGAAAAAGAATATATTCCATTGGATGAAACGCAGCTTCAGGCGATCGATGCCTTGGTCAAACAATCGATCGGTGTGGATGAAAAACGGGGAGATCTGGTTACGGTACGGAACTTTGAGTTCCAGACGACCAAAGAGGGTGATACTAAGACACCTGTCACTAAGACAACAGCATTTATTGATACCTATTTGGCGCCATTCTCAACCTTATTCAAATATTTGTTTGTCGCTGTGATTTTGTTTATCGCGTACAAAAAAATCATCATTCCGTTCGCAGAGCGTATGCTTGAATTTAGCCGTGATGAAGAAGAGTTCGAAAAACCGAATCTGGAAATCGCAGACGATGAGGATGAAGACTTGGTAGAAAAAGTTCAGCAAATGCGGAAAAAAGTGGAAAGTCAGCTTGGACTTGGGGAAAGTTTCAACGAAGATGAGCTTAAATACGATGTATTGCTTGAAAAAGTACGTGAAATTGCTGAAGAGCATGCCGAAGAAATTGCTTCGCTGATTCAGACGTTGATTGATGAAGAAACAGTCCCCAGCGACATAATGAATAAGCGATAGGAGGGAAATATGAATTTAACACCGTCCCAGCAAGCAAATTTCGATGAAATGAGTATGACTCAAAAAATTGCAATTTTATTGGTTCAATTAGGCGAAGATGTTACCGCTACCATTTTTGCACGTATGAATGTTGAAGCGATTACCGAAATATCCAAATACATTGCGAATAACCGCTCTATCGAGAAAAATTTGGGTGCTGCCGTATTGGAAGAATTTTATGCGATTGTTCAATCCAATCAATATCTCAATACCGGCGGTCTTGAATACGCCCGCGAAATTTTATACAAAGCTCTGGGGCCTGATGAGGCAAAAAAAGTCTTGGAGCGTTTAAGCAAAACAATGCAAAATACCCAAAACTTTGCCTATTTGTCTAAGATCAAACCGCAGCAATTGGCCGATTTTATTATGACGGAGCATCCTCAGACTATTGCACTTATTTTAGCGCATATGGATCCTTCCGCAGCGGCGGAAACTTTGTATATTTTCTCGGATGATCTTCGTGCGGAAGTGGCGATGAGGATGGCAAAATTGGGTGATATTTCACCGTCCATCATTAAGCGGGTCAGTGCCGTATTGGAGTCCAAACTCGAATCGTTGGCAAGTTACAAAGTGGAAGTGGGCGGACCTCGTGCCGTTGCCGATGTATTCAACCGCTTGGGTTCCAAAGCATCGAAAGCGACACTCTCACAAATCGAGCAGCTTGACCAAGAACTTGCTGCATCGATCAAAGAGATGATGTTTACGTTTGAAGATATCGTGGATCTTGACGGCAACAGTGTTCGCGAAATTCTCAAATCGGTTGATAAAAACGATCTCATGCTGGCACTCAAAAGTTCTGCGGATGAGCTCAAAGAGAAATTTTATGCCAATATGTCGCAGCGAGCGAAAGACTCCTTTATCGAAGAGATGCAATTTTTGGGTGCTGTCAAAGTCAAAGAAGTGGAAGGTGCTCAACGTAAAATCGTCGATGCCGTTCAGGCATTGGCAGAGCAGGGTGTTCTGCAATTGGGTGAATCCGAAGAGCTGGTGGAGTAACGTAGATGGATGTGGTTATTCAACATGATCGTTCCGGTGCCCATAACATCAGCAAATACCAATTTAAAATTCTCTCTTCCTTGGCGGGTGCAAGTATTGCAGAAGCGAGAGAAGAACTTGGAGTTCATGAGGGTGTTGTAGAACGTCGCAAAGAGAGTTCTGCCACTCCTAAAGATGAACTGATCGAATCGCTTATGAAAAAAGCGGACGAGATGAGCTCCAATGTGATAAAAATGCAAATGCGAATCGAAGCAATGCAAGAAGATCACGCTCAAGCCCTTGAAGAGGCTAGAAAAGCCGGTTATGAAGAGGGAATTGCAGCCGGGATTGCACAGGAACAGGCACAACGGGCAGGACAAAACGCACAGTCACATGATCAGCTCGCCCAATCGGTTAAAACGCTTGAATATGCAGCGACCGAATTCGTAACGGCATTGGTATCGATTCAAAAAGAGTTGACCCATACGGCGTTAGAGATTGCGAAAGAAGTGATCGGTATTGAAACGCATGACAACAGTTCGAAAATAGCCGCCAAACTTTCAGGCGATTTGATTGAAGAGCTCAAAGATGCTTCCAAAATTACCCTTCGGGTGAACCCGATCGATCATGGGTTTATATCGGAAAAAGTAGGTTCTCTTTCACATGTCGAAGTATTGTCCGATCGTGCTATCAGCCCTGGCGGAGTAGTAGCGATCAGCGATGCGGGGAATATCGACTCCGAGATAAAAAAGCGTTACGAGAGACTTAAACGATCACTTTTACTCGAATCCTAAAGCCTTTTGGTGAGGATTCACCTTTATAATAGAAATACTTTTAGTGTTAGATACAATAGTTAGGACAGTGCCAGACGATGAATATCAAAAATTTTACTTTGAGCGAACTTGAAGCGTTATCCCAAAAAATACGAGATCGTATTTTAGAAGTGGTAAGTACAAACGGCGGACATTTAAGCTCTACTTTGGGTGCAACCGAAATTATTGTTGCGATGCACAAAGTATTTGATTCCACAAAAGACCCTTTTATTTTTGATGTTTCACACCAATCCTATGCGCACAAACTCCTTACCGATCGGTGGGAAGAATTTACAACACTTCGTCAATTCAATGGATTGAGCGGGTATACAAAGCCCTCAGAATCTGCAAGCGATTATTTTGTAGCGGGGCACAGTTCAACCTCCATTTCCCTCGGTGTCGGTGCCGCAAAAGCAATAGCACTTAAAAATGAGCAAGAGAGCCGTATTCCCGTCGTTGTGATCGGTGATGGGGCAATGTCAGCCGGAATGGCGTATGAAGCGCTCAATGAGCTGGGTGATCGTAAGTATCCGATGGTGATTATCCTAAATGACAATGAGATGAGCATTGCCAAACCGATCGGGGCGATCAGCCGAATGCTCAGTTCTGCCATGGCGAGTCCCTTTTATCAGCGTTTCAAACGCAAAACCGAGCAGTTCGTTGATAATTTCGGCGAAGGTGCCCATTATTTGGCAAAACGGTTTGAAGAATCATTTAAACTTATTACCCCGGGGATATTGTTTGAAGAGATGGGGATTGAGTATATCGGCCCGGTTGACGGACATGATTTAAAATCGCTGATTGAGATTTTGAGCATGGCAAAAGCAATGGGCAAGCCCGTATTGGTTCACGTTCAGACGATTAAGGGCAAAGGGTATGAGATTGCCGAGGGGAAACACGAAAAATGGCATGGTGTTTCACCGTTTGATCTCAAAAGCGGTACGGCTAATACCAAAAGTTCAACCAAAAGTGCTACCCAGATCTATGCGGATGCCCTGATGGAACAGGCGCTCAAAAATGAGAAGATCGTTGGGGTTACTGCCGCTATGCCGAGTGGAACGGGATTAACACAGCTTATGGAGAAATTCCCGGATCGCTTTTGGGATGTTGCTATAGCGGAACAGCACGCTGTCACCTCAATGGGAGCATTGGCAAAAGAAGGGTTTAAGCCGTTTTGTACGATTTATTCCACCTTTATGCAGCGCGGATACGATCAAGTAATCCATGATGTGTGCTTGATGGATCTGCCGGTGGTATTTGCAATGGATCGCGCAGGTATCGTCGGTGAAGACGGCGAAACTCATCAGGGTGCCTTTGATATCAGCTTTTTACGGCTGATCCCTAATATGACGCTGTGCGCTCCGCGTGATGAAAAATCTTTTTATCACCTCATAGACTATGTAGCCGGATATGATCGCCCATGCGCAATTCGTTATCCTAGAGGTTCATTTTTAGAAGCCGAATTGCCGGAATCGGTTCCGTATGAAACCGGGAAATCACAAATGCTTATTTCGAATGATTCAAACCGATTGTTTATCGGATATGGCAGCGGTGTAGGACGTGCTGCACAGACGATAGAACTTATGGAGGATAAACCTTCCTTACTCGATTTACGTTTTGTGAAACCATTGGATAGTGATATGTTGGCACAAATGGCACAAAAGTATAAACAATGGTATGTGTTTAGTGACTCTGCCCGTATGGGCGGTGTCGGGAGTGCTTTGCTTGAATGGTTATCGGAAGCAAAAATTACCGATGTCCAGGTTGTCAGCTTCGAATATGCGGATGAGTTTATTAAACACGGCAATACCAAGCTTGTGGAAGAGTCATTGGAGCTGCTTCCTGAGCAGTTAGCACAGCGGATTATCGGAGCATAATCACTCCGGCAATACGCCCCGTATGCTGCAGATCTGCCCTATAGGAAAAATAGAGCTCATTTTGGCAAGAGGTGCACACGTCTATCACTTCAACGTTCTTCATCCTCAAGCGGTTTAATTGTGCAATCAGAATCGTATTAACATCCAAAAATATTTTTTCGTTTTCATATCGCAGCGATTCGGGATATCCTTTTGAGGCAGTTTCCTCGGCAATAGCGGAATTGATTTCATAGCAGCACCCGCTGATGGAAGGGCCTAAAACAGCATGAATCTCATCTGGACTTGAACCGAAGTTTTCCCTCATGGCTTGAATGGTTTTCGGAACGATTTCATTAAGTGCTCCTGCGCGTCCGGCATGAACGGCACCGATCGCTTTATGAACCGGATCATAGAGGAGTATAGGGGTACAATCGGCACTCATCACCATTAAAGGTTTGCTGAGACGGTCGGTTATCACTGCATCGCATTCTGGCGGTGTATCAAAAGTGTAGGTTTCATCGATAATGGTGATTCGATCCGAATGGATTTGGCGCATATGGATCAGGGATTTTCGATCATAGCCTATTTTGTGCGCGAGTAAATCATGGTTTTCCAAAACACTTTTAGGATCGTCTCCGACATGAAATGCTAGATTTGCATTGCTATAGGGTATTTTGGAAACTCCGCCCAGTCGTGTCGTGAAACAGGCGGAAATATCGGTAAATGCGGATAAAAGAGTTGACTCGATTGTTTTCATACAAAGAGTATAGTGAGTGAGTCTTTTAGGAGGGATAAATCAAGTCGGCCTTAAAACCTTTGCACATAGCTAAAGAGATAGTTTCGTCCTTCTCTTTTGATCCCGCCGTCTGTATTATAGTAATAGCTCGGTTGTCTGATGTCTTCATTAAATAGGTTTTTAACCGTCGCTCGGATCTCGTTTGAAGCAGAAAATTTATAGGTGAGTGTTTCATCAACGAGATGTTGCTGATGCACGGTCGTGTTCACCCCATCATCTATGATCCATCCCAACTGCGATTGGGTTGTTTGTGAATAATATTGCCATGTAGTACCGAAAGAGAGAGCATCGATCGGTCGATAGATATACATAGCTTTGAGCATAATTTTGGATATGTCAGGCATAGACTGGTTCACTGAAACGGGATAATCGTTTTCCGGTGGAACGGTGTAACCTGTTTCGACATAGGAAGCATTGAAATAGAAGTTATGTTTGGGTTTTGATTGAAAGTTGTATTCAAACTCTACCCCTTTGCTGGTTCTATCGTTATAGTTTTGGTATCCGGGAATCGTATCGGAAAACTCTTCCAAGTCAATGACGTTCTTAAGTTGAGAATAGAAAAAATCCAATGAGAATTTATTATTAAAATCCGGTGCATAGAGTGCAACAGCCTCATAAGTATCAGTCTCTTCGGGTTTGATATTCTCTGTTCCGGCACGGTAGTTGATATGTCCGTTTGCGTATGCTTCGGTAAAGGTCGGAGCACGGAATGCAGAACCGTAAAGGAGTTTAAAGATTGTTTTGTCATCCGCTCGATACACCACAGCGGCTCTTTGGCTCATTTTTGTTCCGATATCGGAGTAGTCATCGATACGTGCACCCAAAATAACATCCATTTTTGGAGTAAGCGAGATCAAATCTTGAATATACCCATAACCGATTGTCCGGGTTTGGTTTGCACGGATGAAAGTTGTGGTCGGGTCTGCCCAAAATGCCGGTTCCCGTTCTTCTCTATAACGGAATGAATTGTAATTCGGACTTGCCAAAATGGTAGTGAGATTTTGAGTAATGGCATTTTCAACGCTGTTAAAATAGTTATCCTGAGGTAGTTTTACATAGCGTGCTCCGACGCCGGCTACGATCTCGTTTGAGTAGATTTTTGGAAGAGTAAAGATACTCTCAGCTTCAAAGTTTTGTTCTCTCATTTTTTCGGTGAAATAAAAACCGTCTTGCATATCGGTAATACCCACCGACGCAAATCTGCTTGCAGTTACTGCGACACCGCTAATAAAGCTGCCTTCGTTTAGTTCCCTATCCGAAAAATTCACCTTTGTTTCGATCCCGACTTCATTACTGTTTGTTTTATACGAAGCTTGTGCAAAAAAATAGGAGTTTGTATGTTCATTCGGGCTGAGTGAAATTAGACTCGGATCTTCTTCAAAACCGTAAAAATTTCCATATCTGCTTCGTTTATAGCGCGTTGTAAAATCGAAACCGCCGTTTAGGGCTTTTAATCCTATAGAAAAGTCTTTCATACCTTCATTTGTGCTTGCAGAGTACCCTTCAAAAGGGGGGAGTGATTTCTCATTGTGTGCTATGTAGCCATCAGAAAAAATTTTCCAGTTATTTGATAGTGTATAGACATTCGCTCCGGCGCTCAATGTACTATAGCTGCCTGTACCGAGAAAAATTTTGTTTTCTTCTTTTGAATTTCCTAGCTTCGTAACAATGTTAACGGTTCCGTAAAAAGCACCGGAACCTTGGGTTGTAGAGTTTGGTCCCCGCAGCACTTCTATTCGATCAACAAGTTGCAGAGGGAAGTCCATATAAAAATCACCGGAACCGGAAACCTCATTGTTGATCGCTACACCGTCAATCAATATTTTTATTTTATCTGAGAGGTAGGCATTTGGGTTTTTAAAACCTCTTACTGTCGCCATACTATAACCCATGGGACTAAGCTGCATTTGGATACCGGGTAGCATCCCAAGCGCTTCACCGACATTTTGTATCCCTGCATCGATATAGGTTTGTGCGTCGACAATACTGACAACAGAGGGCATGTAATCCACATTGAGGGATTTTTTCGTTGCTAAAGTGCTTACGTTTTCTAAAAGGGACTCAAAATCATTGATTTCAGCTGCGTTTTCTGAAGCGTGGGATGCAGTTAGAGATGAGAATAATATAGCATGTAATAGAATCTTTTTGGACATAAAAAACACCTTTTCTTCTCTACAATTTGCTATACTGATGGTTTGGGTATACTATACAAATTTTTATAACAGTTCCGTTAAACAGAGTAATTAGAGAGGCAAAATTGATAAACAACATTTTCTTTTTATCAATTTTTATTATTTTATTGTATCCCTTCACACTATCTGCATCCACCTATGACGATGATACATTGGAAATCTTTTCAAAAATTATTCCCCGTTTTGTTTTAATGAGCTCTCAAAAAAAGACCATTCAAACTAAAATAGAGATCTGTATTCTGCATGACAAACTGGATGAGAGGATAGTATCGTCATTAATTGATAAAATCCAGAATAATTATCCAAACGGGATTAAAAACTATAGACTGAAAGTGATCAGCAGTAATTATTCGGATATAGATATGTGCTATAAGTCTCAATTGGCATTTTTATTTGATACAGATGAGAAAAATATGGACAATTCTATTCGTGTTTTAAATAAAAACAGTGTTTTTACCATGTCTTATGATGCAAAATATCTGGCAAACGGTGTTGAATCAACCTTATTTTTAGGGAGAAAAGTGGTTCCTTATATGAATATGAGTGCGTTGCGTCAAAATGGAATGGAGATAGATAATACTTTGGTACAAATATCTAAAATTTATTTGCAGGGAGAGGGCAAATAATGCGAGGTATAAGTATCGAGCTAAAAATGATAATAGGTGCGATTTTATTTGCCATGTTCCTGGTTGGATATGAGCGGTTTCAATTTTCGGAAAATATCGTTCAGCAATTCCTTGAATCTAAAAAATCAAAAAACAAATTATTAATCGACACTATTTCCCCTGTTATAGGTTTGAATATTTCTTTGGGTTTAAATGATGCGAATACGGAATATTTGAATCAAATTGTCAAGCAGAACAGTGATTTGCTTAATTTTGATCTTATCGATTCAAATGGATTTACAATCTTCCATTTTGAAAAAAATCCATTATCCGAATCCCAAAAAATTGTTGACGGTATCCGTTATGCTAGCCAAATTATTAAAGATCCCGTTACCGGAGAAAGTGTCGGCACTGTACATTTATACTTTGACGATCATGAGTATCAGGCGATGATGCAAAAAAATAGAGAGATTACGTTAAAAATTTTCGGGATCAGTTTTGTTATGCTCATGATTTTTATTTTATTCGTTAAGAAAGAGTTTAAGTTTTTAAAAAAACTGAGTGAACATGTGTTGCAATATGACCCGCAGATCAATAATTTCACCCTTCAAAAATCAGATCGGACCGATGAAGTCGGTGTAATCCATAATGCCATTATCTCCATGGTGGACAAGATCAACGGTTATGCAACACTTTTAGATGATTTGAATCATTCATTGGCCATAAAAGTTGAGGAAAGAACACAAGAGTTACAAGAAGCAAACTTACAACTTAAAGAGCTCTCCCTGACGGATTCGCTGACCCATTTATCAAACAGACGAAGTCTAGCAATCCATTTGCAAGAGATATGGGAACTTGCGAAACGCCATCGCAGTATTGTATCGATCATTATGTGTGATATCGATCATTTTAAACAGGTTAACGATAAGTATGGACACATAGTCGGAGATACGGTATTAAAAGATATTGCCAACATATTGCAAGTTTCACTCAAGAGAAAAAGCGATTTTCTTGCTCGATACGGCGGGGAAGAATTTATGATCGTTTTATATGAAGTAGATATTCATGCTGCGGAAGAACTGTGTATAAGTATCCAAAAAAATCTTAAAAATATCGGTAAATTCGAATACAAAGAGGTCAAATTAAACCCTATCACTATGAGTTTTGGAATTAGCAGCACTGTTCCTGATGAAGCGAGTGAATATAATGATTTGATAAAACTTGCAGATACGGCTTTGTACCAAGCAAAAAAATCGGGTCGAAATCGTTTTATCTCCATGAATCAAAAGAATTGAAGGTTAGCTACTGCACGTCTTCTTAGAAATTTCGAAATCAAGTATAAAAATTGCATTGATATAGCAAATTTGTGTCTCAAAAAGATTAGTGAAACATCATAATTAGCGGCTTTAGAAAAAAAAGTTTTTCAATCAACATATTTGTCGCCGTTATATTCAGATATAATTGTCCGATTTAAAGCTAATCTCAATGAGAAAAAGGAATTGAATGGAACGTATTCTCAATGATACCGATTTTTTAGTATCTCAAACAGATTCGAAAGGGATAATTCTTTTTGCCAATGAAGACTTTTGTAATATCGCCGGATACACTCTCGAAGAGTTGATAGGAAAGCCCCACAGTATTGTCCGCCATCCCGATATGCCCAAAGCGGCTTTCAAAGATTTATGGGACACCGTTAAAAGCGAAAAAGTGTGGAAGGGGTATGTAAAGAATGCCACTAAAAACGGGGGTTTTTATTGGGTATTTGCCACCGTTTATCCAAATATTGCATGCGGAGATGGAAACAGCGGATATATGTCGTGCCGTCGTAAAGCTTCACCCGATGAAATCAAAAAAGCCGAAGCGCTTTATAAAACCATGCGTTAATCCAAGGGCAAAAGAAATATGAAAAACAGTACAAAAATAATTATTCTTTCGATTTTAGGTATTGCGGGTTTGGGCTTAACAATGGCTATCGCATCTCCATGGATGAGTGCGGGTATTATTGTTGTTTTAATGGGTGCAGCGATAGGGTTGAGCGTTATATCATCGTCAAATTCTGCGGTGTTAGAGCAACAATTGAGCGAACTTGAAGAGTTAATGCAATTTAAGCGTAATCAGATCGAACCTGTGAAAGCTGAATTTGGAAGCATTGAAGAGAAACTCAATCATCTAACAAAAACACATGAAGGGATATTGGAGCAAGATACGAAAGTAGCCGGTGAAATGGTTCTGCTTGCGGATAAAGTTCGCCGTGGGCATTATATTTGCCGTGTTGCAAGTGATTCAAAAACTCCTCATGTCCATTTGTTGAAAAAAACGATGAACGCCATGCTCGATGCGACCGAAAAAAATCTCGATCAGGCCATTAGCGTATTGGAAGCATTGAGTGAAGGGAAATTCTCGACACGGGCGCAAGTCAACGTCGAAGGCAAAATGGCTCAAGTATTGGAAAAGATCAACGATTTGGCGACAGCACTCCAATCTATGGAAGAACAAAATGTTGAATCAAAAGAGGTATTACATAATAATACGCAGCAACTTAGAGATACGATTGAATCTCTTCGCAAAAAAGAGTTTGTTGAACTCAACGAAATGATCAATACGACTGTGGAACGAATCCAAAGAGTGGCTAACAAAGAGCATGAACTCTCCGGAAATCTTCAATCACTTGCCGGGAACGCGCAGGAGACAAAACAAATTTTGACGACTATTGGGGATATTGCCGACCAAACCAACCTACTGGCACTGAATGCGGCGATTGAAGCGGCACGTGCAGGCGAACACGGACGAGGATTCGCCGTTGTTGCGGATGAAGTACGAAAACTCGCCGAACGTACACAAAAAAGTTTGGCGGAAACCTCAGCGACTATCAATATTTTGATTCAGGCCATCACTGACAACAGTGATTCACTCAACAAAAATATGGATGAGATGATGGATCTGACAACGTACATAGGAAGTGTAGATAACAAAATGGAAGAACTGCTCCATACGATGGATCGGTTGAGCTAAACTTTATGTGCAGATCCAATAATGCTCTTGTGTATGATGTTTTGCAAAATACATCGCTTTGTCGGCATTTTTGAGTAATGTTGTTGCGTCATTTCCGTGTTCCGGATAAAAAGCGATTCCGATACTGATGGAAGGTAAAATTTCCATATCGTTGATAAGAAGCGGTTGTTTGCTCTTGGCAATAAGATTTTTTGCTACAGCGATAGCTTCATCTTTTTGATGAATAGATTCAAAAATAATGACAAATTCATCCCCTCCCAAACGAGCCGCAAAATCTTCAGCGCGTATGTTTTCCTGCAAATGGTTTGCTACTGTTTTCAAAAGTTCATCTCCGATATCATGGCCATAGGTATCGTTGATCTCTTTAAACTGATTAAGGTCTATGAAAAACAGTGCAAATACTTTATGTGAACGCTGGGCACGTGAGAGTGCCTGGTGAAAGATTTGATTGAAAAACAGCCGATTCGGCAGTTCTGTCAACGAATCATGATGGGAATGTTTTAAGAGTTGTTCTTCATACTCTTTTTGCAGCGTAATATCACTCAGTATTGAGACGTATCGGATAAGCTTTCCGGAGTTATCGTAAACAGCGGAGATACTTTGCAATGAGGGGTAGATTTCGCCATTTTTTCTTTTATTCCATATTTCTCCGTGCCATTTGCCTGTTGTATTAATAAGTTTTGACATCTCTTCGTAAAAATGGCTATCGTGTCTTCCCGATTTAAGTATTTTCGGATTTTTCCCAATGACTTCTTCCGGTGTATACCCAGTCACTTCGGTAAACGCTTCATTGACTTTGACGATATTTTTATTGGCATCGGTAATAAAAATCACTTCGCTTGTGTTATGAAATACCGCATCTGAAAGTAAGAGTTTGGCTTCTCGTGCTTTAAACTCTTTGATATTATCGATACTGAGCCATACGTATGGAACTTTGAGTATGGTGAGTAGTTTTCCGGAGATTTTAACTGGAACAGCTTGTCCGTTTCGATCGATGTAGAGACTCTCATAAGGGCCGATGGAGTCATTATATTTGAGTGATTGAAGCTGTTGTGTCTCAAATACTTTATACTCATCGGCAATGAGATCTAAATAGTTTAAATCCTCAAGATCCTCTTTGTGAAGAGCGACGATTTGTAAAAAACTGTTATTAGCATCAACAATTTTTCCCGCTATTGTGCATAAGAGCAATCCTGTAGATGAATTGTCTATCAGCATACGGTTGAACCGGCGGGAGTCTTCGATATCTTGTACCAACGGTTTGAGAAAATACCAAAAAATGATACTTCCCATCAATGCCAAAAGGATAGTGAGCCCAAGTGCGTATTCCGCTGCTTTGATATAGGGAGCGCGTATTTCTGAGAGGTCGATTTTGGCAACGATTCCCCATCCGAGATCTTTGATAGGTTCATATGCGGCGAGAACAACGGCCCCTCGGTAATCTTGTGCGACAACAATCCCTTTCTGCCCTTTAAGTGCACGTCGCATCGGTTCGGCCAGATTTGAATTCCAAGGAACGGTGTCCAATTTTTCCATATTGACATGACGCTGTTTAATAAGGAATTGTATAGAATCACCCTCATGCTTTCCAAGTGTTATTTCACCGGTTTTTTCAAGTCCCCCATATTTGTAATGTGCCTCCGTAACTTTTAAAATGATATTTTCGGCAATTTGTTTTGTCATTAATGGAGAGATGTTTTTGTGGAGGAGAAGTTCTTGCTCTGTTACGATATGTATCATTACGGATTGGGTTTCTACCAGTTCGATAAGGCGATTTTTTTGGCGTTCAAATCCTACGTTGTACAAAAGAAAGATCGTGATCATCACGATAAAAAGCATATTGAAAATGAGAAGTGAAATGAGATAATAAGGGGTATGCTGAATACGTCCATGCGAAAAACATTCGATAAAGGAATTTTTTATTCTGTTCATCACATGCCTCTTCAACCTCTTTGTGAATGCGAATTGAATTTTATGACAAAGTATCATAACGGAGAATAGTCATAAAAAAATCATATTGTAAAATTAGATCATTTTTTTTTATAAAATATACAGTGTTAACCGATTAAATTGTCCCGTTTAGCTTTGAGCCAGCTATAAATTGGATAAAATAACTCAAAACGGTTTGAAGGATCAAGTTGTGTTACACAGACAAATGAAATCGGTACGATTGGAAGGGGAAAGTATAACCGCCAAACGTGAAGAGCTTCGGCTCTATTTCCGAGCGAGTTTTGATTTGTTTGAATCGCTGTTTGAATTATTTGTCTCGGATGAGGTTTTTTATCGCCAATCAGAGCCTACACGCCACCCGATGATTTTCTATTTTGGGCATACGGCGATTTTTTATATCAATAAGCTCATCTCAGCAGGGGTACTAACAGAACGGATCGATCCTCATTTCGAATCGCTGTTTGCCGTAGGGGTCGATGAGATGACATGGGATGCCAGCAGCGATTCTCTGAGATGGCCGAGTATTCATGAAGTTCGTGTGTATCGTCAAAAAGTTCGACATATTGTGGAAGAGACCATTACAACACTCCCGATGAATCTTCCTATCACCAAAGAAGACCCGTTTTGGGCGATATGGATGGGAATCGAACATGAACGAATCCATATCGAAACTTCCAGTGTCTTGCACCGTCAAATGCCTCTAAAATACATGAGAGCAAATGAGAATTTCCCCATCTGTCCGGTACAGGGCGATGCTGTAGAGAACGCCATGGTCGCTTTTTCGGCTAGAGAGATCCGTATGGGGAAAGGTTCCGGTGATAACGGCTTATACGGATGGGATAATGAATACGGCAGTCTCATTGTGAATGTCGAAGAGTTTCAAGCCTCAAAATATCTCGTCAGCAACGGCGAATTTATGGATTTTGTCCAGGCCAACGGTTACGGTGTGCCGAGATGGTGGGATGAAGAGGGCTTGAAGTTTCTTTCTATACGCAAGGCTGTTTGTCCGCCGTTTTGGGTTCCTCAGAGTGACGGAACCTATACCTATCGGGCGTTGGCACAGGAGATACCGATGCCGTACAATTGGCCGGTTGAGGTTAATGCGCTCGAAGCGGAAGCTTTTTGCCGATGGAAAAGTGCCCAGGATGGAGAGACCTACCGTCTTCCAACCGAAGCAGAGTGGAGAGTGATGGCAGAAGCGGGCGGTATGAATCAGGAGATTTTTGACGATTCACGCTCAAACATCAATCTCGCCCATTTTGCTTCGTCTGTCCCAGTCGACACCTTTGCACACGGTGAACTCTATGATGTCGTAGGAAATGTATGGCAATGGACGCAAACCCAGATGGATTCATTTGAGGGATTTGCAACACATCCGTGGTACGATGATTTTTCCGAGCCGACGTTTGACGGGAAACACAATCTCATCAAAGGGGGATCATGGATTTCGACCGGTAATGAGATTATGATGGAGTCTCGTTATGCGTTCCGACGCCATTTTATCCAGCATGCGGGATTCCGATATGTCATCGGCGAGGGTGAGACCGAAGCGCAAAAATATACCCGTATAGAGCAAATGTTTAAAAAGTGGAAACAGCGGTATGGGTGAGTTTGATACCATCGACCGCACATCGAGTAACGCCGAAAAGTATACCCTGCGGCAAAAGCTTTTCGGTACAGAAGCCGTTCAGCCGATGTGGGTGGCCGATATGGATATCGCAACACCCTCTTGTGTAATTGCAGCGGTACAGGAACGTTTGAATCACCCGATCATAGGATATGAGATTATGCCTGAGAGTGCTTTTGAAGCGCAAATGGCATGGGTGAGTGAACACCACACATTTTTGATACGGCGCGAATGGCTCAGCTATTCCCCCTCCGTTGTTGCATCGATCGGATGTGCGATTCGTGCTTTGAGCGAGGAGGGAGATGAAGTGATCGTTATGGATCCCGTCTATCCTCCGTTTTATTCGATGGTCAAAGAGAATAACCGCCGTCTTATCATTCATCCGCTTCGACAAGACAAAGAGGGAGTTTACCGTTTCGATATTGAAGTCTTGCGTACGCAGATAACGGATAAAACGAAACTTTTATTGTTGTGTTCCCCCCATAATCCTGTCGGACGGGTATGGAACCGTGATGAACTCAGTGTATTGGGATCATTGTGTCTGGAATACGGCATTGTGATCATCAGCGATGAGATTCATTCGGATATTGTATTCCAACCCCATTCGCATATTCCGATGGCATCATTGTCCGAAGCGCTTTTAAACAACACGGTTACCTTGATGGGACCGGGAAAAACGTTCAATATGGCCGGTTTTTCGATCTCTACGGTATGTATACCCTCTGAGGAATTGCGCTCATTGTACAATGAAGAATATCATCGGGTGCATTGGGGAGACGGGGCTGCATTGTCGCATGTGGCGTTTGAAGCCGCGTATAAGAATGGATCACCGTGGCATCAGAGACTCATCGAGCATTTGAACCGTAATGCTCAACTCATAGAAGAATGGGCTGCCAAGCACCCTTCGATTTGCTATTTTCGCCCTGAGGGGACCTATTTGGCATGGCTGGGTTGCAGAGCACTCGGACTGGGAGATAGGGAACTCAGAGACTTTTTTGTCCAAAAGGCAGGATTGGGTTTGAGTCCCGGTCTTAGTTTCGGCAAAGAGGGATCAGGATTTATGCGGCTCAATTTCGCAGTTCCGACACCGGTTTTGACTCAAGCGTTGGAGCAGTTGGGACAGGCGCTCAATGATTGAAAAAATTGAGCGTTTTATCCGCGAACATCATCTCCTCTCACTGGCAACGATGGGAGAAAGACTCTGGTGTTGTTCGATGTTTTATGCATACGATCACGAAAGTGTCTCCTTTATCGTCGCATCGGATGAGACGACGGAACATATGAACAATGTGGTAAAAAACCTTCATGTCGCCGGAACGGTAGCTTTGGAGACCAAAACCGTGGGGAAGATTCAGGGGATACAGTTTGTCGGGGAGATGGAAAGATGTCCTGAAGGGTTGAAAACTCTCTATTTTGAAACATTCCCATATGCACGCATTATGAACCCGACTCTATGGATCATACGGCTCGATGAGGTCAAAATGACCGATAATACTCTTGGATTCGGAAAAAAGATTACTTGGAAACGGGAGCTTTGAGCTGAAATAAATTGCACGCTTTTCCGCTCGAATTTTGAACAACCATTGAGGGGATCATCTTTGCTT
This sequence comes from Sulfuricurvum sp., assembly GCF_028712165.1. Lineage (GTDB taxonomy): Bacteria > Campylobacterota > Campylobacteria > Campylobacterales > Sulfurimonadaceae > Sulfuricurvum. Next base: position 35,634 of record NZ_JAQTQR010000006.1, read on the forward strand.
TAAACCCGTACGCTTTGCAACCGTGTGGCTGATTTGCTTCCCACGTGACAAAATAATAGATGCATCGATGACAATTTATTTTTTCCATGGATGGAATATTACCGTATAATTAGAAACTTTTTAAAGGACGAAGATGAACAAATTACTCTGCATGCTCGAATTGCAACAAACATTGAACGATGCCACAAACGGCAAAGGATGGGAAAAAGGGACGACCAAAGAGGGAAAATTGATCAATTGGCGTCGCTGTATCTACATGGAATCGGCAGAGATGATTGACTCATTCGGATGGAAACACTGGAAAAGTATCGCACAGCCGACCGATTATGCCAATCTTCAAATCGAGATAGTCGATGTATGGCATTTTGTGATGAGTCTGGTTTTGGAGTTTACTCATACTAACGGTGCTGAGAGTATCCAAGAATTGGCGATGCGAATATCTCAAACGCCGGAGTTTCAAAAATTAAATAAAGACGAAGCTCTTAGCTTTGGGACGGATGCACTGTTGATGACCAAAATCGAAAACGTTATGCGTCTTTCACTGATCCCTATATCTGCCGAAATGGTGGGTGCATTGATCGAGGAGTTTTTTGAACTGGCACATATGGGAGCATTGAATATGACTCAGCTGTATCGTTTGTATGTCGGTAAAAACATTCTAAACCAGTTCCGTCAGGATCATGGATATAAAGAGGGGACGTACCTCAAAATGTGGAACGGTCAGGAAGATAATGCGGTCATGAAACTGGCATGGGAAACTAATCCTGAAATGACTCCCGAGGAACTTTATACGGCGTTAAAAACAGCTTATCCGGCATAAATTTCCGGATAATCGCTTTTCCACCGCTTGTGACACCAAAACCAAAATTTCGGGTTAGCCCGAATGACTTTTTCTAATGTGTTCGCCTGCTCTTGCGTCGCTTTTAGAATCCCCTGCGCATCATCGCTTTCAACTTCGATCGGATTTTCAAATCGGATCGTGAAATTTTCCTCATCATCCGTAAAGATATAGAGTGGCACGATCGGAGCGTTGTATTTGTACGATAAAATGGCCGGTGTCGAGGAGTGGTAGGTCGGATGAGAGAAAAAATCAACGGCGACACCGTGACGGGAATTGCTCGACTGATCGATCATCAATGAGACTGAATTGCCGTTTTTGAGCGCGCGGGCGAGGTGTTTTAGCGCACCGCTTTTTTCAGCGAGATCCATCCCGTGCGGAGTACGTGATTCGAGGAGATAGGGATCAAATTCTTCTCGTTTAAACGCCTTGTAAATCGATGTCGTAGGGGAAATCAGTGCGGAGAGGGCGGTTGCTCCCATCTCCCAGTTTCCGAAATGGGCAGAGACGAAAATAATGCTTCTATCTTGTGCTAAAAGCTCATCCACCTGTTCTCGGTTTTCAAAGCGCACCCGTTTGGTAAAATCTTCCGTTGTATAGTGCCGATTCTCCATGACTTGCAAAAGATTGAGTCCCAGATTGCGGTAACAATAGTACTCAATCGCATTTATCTCTTCTTCAGTGAGAGTATCGGCAAAAGCAAAACGGAGATTTTGACGGATGACACGGTTGCGTGAGGGTGCAAAAAATCGGGCAAGCCGCGCAAGAGAAGTAAACAATGCACGGCGCCAGCTGTGCGGCAAACGCATCAGAACTGCATCCAGTAATAAAAACAAACGAAACAAAATCATGCTAAAAGTTCCTTGGCTTTTTGGATAATAATATCGGGATTGATCTCTTTTATGGAAAAATCATTTCGGTCAATCTTCATAATATTAACGGAAGAGGGAGATTTGATTCCGATATTTTTGGGTGTCGGAAAAATCATACGCTCATTGGTCGGACCGAAAAGGGTGATCGAGGGAGTATTCATTGCCCATGCCATATGGGTTGGTCCTGTATCATTGCCGATGGTGAGATCACAATGGGCGATAAAAGTAACCAACTCCTTCAAAGACATTTTCGGAGCAATAAGTGCATTCTCTGAATGTTCGGCAATCCATTGGGCATCTTTGTATTCTGCATCACTTCCCCAGATCAAATAGCAGGGGTAGGGAAGCTTCGAGCAAACAGCCGTAAAATGCTCTTTCGGGTAGCATTTACTCGGCCATGAGGCTCCGATCACACAGGCGATTGCCTTTCCCTCATGCGGAAGGGATACCGGTTTGAGCCCTTTCTCAAACACATCTTCTTTGGTGAGAATGTCGTTTTCATCATAGGGGATGTTCAATGCCTCCGTAATGACCAAAACGTTGCGTTTAACCACTCCCGTCTCATACGCGATGGCAGACGAGGTATCGTAAAAGCGTGCCGCAATCCCTTCTCTCGCACTGTTACGGTCGAATCCGTGTACGTTTCCGCGTAGAAAATAGGTGACAAATGCCGACTTTAGCAGTCCCTGAGCATCAATAATGTGATCGTAGGCAGGACGGCTTTTGAGAGAGTGGATCGTCTCTTTTAGGAGAGTGAAACTTTTCGTTTTTTTGATTCGCTTGATCGGTACACTGATCACTTCATTGATGAGAGGATGATCTTTTAAAAGTGGTGCAAAGGCCTCTTCGACAAACCAGTCAATCGTTGCATCGGGGTAATGTTTTCGGATGATTTGCAAAACAACGGCAGTATTGACAATGTCGCCCAGTGCGCTAAGACGAACAATTGCAATTCGGATATTAGACCTTTTCATAAGCGTAACTATAGCGCAACTAAGCTACAATCACCCTCAAAATACAAGAGAAGCTAGGAGTCGAAATGGTTGTTCAAGACATTCGCCAATATTCCGAAATCCGCCCAAAAGCGCGTGCCTATTTTTGTTATCTGTTTCACAAAAATCTTCCGAATCATCTTCCGTCTGTCTCCGTTGAATCGATTACCTCCCGTCTTCTCAAAATCCGCGGCGATCTGCAAGGTCTTGATGCCACGTATCTTCTTGATGCCAAGGGGAATCAAGTCGGACCGACCTATTTAAAAAACGGGAAAAGAGAGGAAGACATAGGGGTCAGCCGTTCTACCCGAGCCTACTACTATCGGGCAATGAACGAACACCGATGTACGATTACCGATCCGTATCCTTCATTGCTGAATGATGAGCTCACGGTAACGGCATCTCAGCCGATTTTTGATGAGCATGGGGAAATTGTTTACGTTGCCTGTATCGATATGCCCTTAGCCGAGGTTCTTCGTATTGCGCATCCTCTTGCATCGGAATCGATTGCGGGGAAATTTTTTCGAATCGCGTACGCAGTTTTTACCCTCGCGCTGGCATTTGTCTCATTGCTGCTTTTTGTAAAAGGGATCGAAGGGTTTTTGGCATACGGCTTTGGCCATTATGCGAAGATTGAAATCAAAGATATTTTTGAAGCGACCATTCTATTGACATTGTCATTAGCGATATTCGATTTAGTCAAAACCCTTTTTGAGGAGGAGGTCCTAGGACGTCCGAAACATGATCCCTCATCCGATATGCATAAAACGATGGTTCGATTTTTGGGATCGATTATTATCGCTCTCTCCATCGAGGCGCTAATGCTGGTCTTTAAATTTGCGATGACGGAGCCTGCAATGCTGATCAACGCAATTTATATTATCGGGGCAGTTGCCCTATTGCTGGTTGGACTGGCTATTTATATTCATTTTACCCATACGAAGGAAATCTCTTGATAGGAATAGTCGATTATAACATGGGCAATCTCGCCAGTGTCAAAAATGCTTTTGATTTGCTGGGGGAGAAAGTAGTCGTAGAATCGGATCCCGATAAACTGCGTACATACGATCGTATCATCTTGCCGGGAGTAGGAGCATTTGGGGATGCAATGGAGCATCTCAAAGCTCGAGGAATGGATCAGGCCGTACGAGAATATGCAGCGAGCGGAAAGTATTTGCTGGGCATTTGTTTAGGAATGCAGCTTCTGTTTGAGTCGAGTGAAGAGTTTGGAATCAGCGATGGTTTGGGATTAATAAAGGGTCGGGTGGTTGCATTTGACACCAGCCGTTTTTCGACACCGCTTAAAGTGCCGCACATGGGATGGAATCGGATGTTTACTTCGCATCATCCGTTGTTTGAGGGGTTGGATGAAGCACATTATCTTTATTTTGTCCACTCCTACCATGCCTTGTGTGCCTCTGATAGTGACAGTATCGGAGAGAGTGTCTACGGATACCGATTTACGAGTGCCGTTGCCCATGAAAACGTGATGGGGATTCAGCCCCATCCCGAGAAGAGCCATCAAAACGGCCTCAGCATTCTCAAAAACTTTATTAATCTCTAAAAGGATATCTATATTATGACTATTTTTCCGGCAATCGATCTTAAAGACGGCAAAGCGGTACGTCTGACCAAAGGGCTTATGGATAGCGCCAAAGTGTACTCCGATACTCCGTGGGAATTGGTTAAAACTTTTGAAGAGATGGGTGCATCATGGGTCCATCTTGTCGATCTTAACGGTGCGTTTGCAGGCGAACCTAAAAACTTGGAACAAATCCGTGCTATTCGTGAAAACTGCAATGTCAAACTCCAGTTAGGCGGTGGGATTCGGGATGAAGCAACCATTCAGCGTTATCTTGATCTTGGGATTGACCGGTTGATCTTGGGATCAATTGCACTGCGTGATCCGGAATTTGTGAAATCAATGGCGGCAAAATATCCGATTGTTGTCGGGATAGACGCGATTGACGGCTATGTTGCCGTTGAAGGATGGGGCGAAGTGAGTACGATGAAGGCGACGGATTTGGCCCGTGCGTTTGCCGATGCGGGGGTAGAAGCGATTATCTGCACGGATGTAGGACGCGACGGTACACTTTCTGGGGTAAATGTCGATTTTACCCTTGAAATTTCAAGAGCATCGGGTATACCGACGATTGCCAGCGGCGGTGTGAAAGATGAGGGCGATATTGAAGCGTTGCTTCAAAGCGGCGAAGTTTCCGGTGTTATCGTCGGGAAAGCATTTTATGAGGGGCGAATTGATCTCAAAAAGTTTTTTTAATCTTTCCACAAAGTTGGTTAGGTTATCATTGGGCATTTATTCTATACAGAAATTGAGAATCAACTAAAGGACGTACATTGAAATTATTGGTTGTAGATGATAGTTCGACTATGCGCCGTATTATTAAAAATACACTTTCCCGTCTTGGATATGAAGATGTTTTAGAAGGTGAAGACGGTCTGCAAGGTTGGACGGTTCTAAATGAGAACACCGATATCGGAATGCTGATTACCGACTGGAATATGCCGGAAATGAATGGTTTGGAATTGGTCAAAAAAGTGCGTGCAGATGCCCGTTTTAGCGATCTCCCAATCATCATGGTAACAACTGAAGGCGGAAAAGCGGAAGTCATCACGGCTCTTAAAGCGGGGGTTAATAACTACATTGTTAAACCTTTTACCCCTCAAGTCTTAAAAGAAAAACTTGCCGCTGTCCTTGGTACTGAGGGTTAATGCAAGATTATTATTATATGTTGGTGGTCAAACCATCATCGCATTTAGAATTATTTAGCGATTTTTTGGTCGATATTCTTCCTGTCGGGTTTGAAGAGATTGATGATGGATTTATTATCCGAAGCGAAGAAGACCTCGAAACGGTTTCGTGGGGAATTGAACAGTTTGCCGAAGCATTACAACGGGCATTAGGCTCAGTGGTTGATGTCGAACTAACCCTGAGCAAAGAGAAAAACGATGACTGGATCGCACAATATCAGCAAGGCGTTACTCCGGTACAAATCGATCCTTTTTATATCCATCCTACCTGGGAAGCACCGAAAGAAGGGATGCTGAACATCGCTATCAATCCGGCCTTGGCTTTTGGGACGGGACATCATCCGACAACTGCTTCTTGTCTGCGCGCTGTAGCCAAATACGTTAAAGCAGGCAATGAAGTGATGGATGTCGGATGCGGCAGCGGGATATTGGCCATTGCTGCGATCAAACAAGGCGCTGTTGTCGATGCATGCGATACTGATCCCCTTTCCGTAGAAAATTCGATTGTCAATGCGGAACAAAATAATATTTCGTATCGACGATTGTGGGAAGGTCCTGTTCAAGAGAGCACAGAACAATACGATGTAATCATCGCCAATATTGTCGCCGATGTCTTAGTATTTATTGCGAGTGATCTTAAAAAACGGTTACGCGACGGCGGCATTTTGATCCTCTCAGGGATTATGGACAAATATGAAGATAAAGTTTTGCGCGCATACAAAACGTTTGAACTTACCGAGCGTTTTGTTGAAAATGAATGGGTAACCTTAGTGGTAACCAAAAAAGGAAATGAATAACATGAGTAAACCTGAGTCCAATCCGACCCCGGACAAAAACGGTAATTTTTTTAATAAAAATCCTCTAATCACTTTTGCTATTTTTTCGATTGTCGTGATTGTCTTGTTTAAAGCGGTAATCGGTGATGAAAATGATTTGGCCGGAAAAATTAACGGTCAAAATGTAACCCGAACTCAAGAGATCAGCTATGCCGATCTGAAAAAATTGATTCAGAATAAAGAGGTTGAAAAAGTCTCTATCGGGCAAACCTATATTCGGGCAATCGGAGATACGACGAATGGCAAAGTAGCCTATACGACCCGTATTGTCGGGCCTGATTCGACTCTTATCCCTTTGTTGGATGAGAAAAAGATCAATTATACGGGTTTTAGCGAGAGCAACTGGTTTACCGAAATGTTCGGATGGCTTTTCCCGTTCTTGATTATTATCGCGATCTGGATGTTTTTTGCAGGTAGAATGCAAAAAAGTATGGGCGGCGGAATCCTAGGGATGGGCAGTTCGAAGAAACTGGTCAATTCCGAAAAACCGAAAACGAAATTCGATGATGTTGCCGGTGTTCAGGAAGCGAAAGAAGAGGTTCAGGAAATTGTTGATTTCTTGAAATTTCCGGATCGTTATGTTGAATTGGGTGCCAAAATTCCTAAAGGGGTATTGCTTGTCGGTAGCCCCGGAACCGGTAAAACACTTCTTGCCAAAGCGGTAGCGGGAGAGGCAGAAGTTCCTTTCTTCTCTGTTTCGGGTTCGAGTTTCATCGAAATGTTTGTCGGTGTCGGTGCCGCACGTGTCCGTGATTTGTTTGAGCAGGCAAAAAAAGATGCACCTTCGATTATCTTTATCGATGAGATTGATGCTATCGGTAAAAGTCGTGCCGCAGGCGGTGTAATGGGAGGGAATGATGAGCGTGAACAAACCCTCAATCAGCTTCTTGCAGAGATGGACGGTTTCGGTACCGATACTCCGATCATTATTCTCGCCGCGACTAACCGGCCTGAGATTCTCGATCCGGCATTGCTCCGTCCGGGACGTTTTGACCGCCAAGTTTTGGTTGATAAACCGGATTTTCAAGGGCGTATCGATATCCTCAACGTGCATATCAAAGGGGTCAAACGTGACAGTGATACCGATGTTGAAGAGATTGCACGTCTTACTGCCGGTCTTGCAGGAGCGGATCTTGCCAATATCATTAATGAAGCGGCATTGCTTGCAGGACGAAAAAGCCAAAAAACGGTTAAACAAACCGATTTACGTGAAGCGGTAGAACGGGCAATCGCAGGGCTCTCTAAAAAGAGCCGACGCATTGATGAAAAAGAGAAGCGTATTGTCGCGTATCATGAAAGCGGACATGCGTTGATAGCAGAGACGACGAAGGGAGCTAAAAAAGTTTCAAAAGTCTCTATCGTCCCTCGCGGTTTAGCGGCACTCGGATATACTCTGAATACTCCTGAAGAGAACAAATACCTCATGCAGCGTCATGAACTCTGGGCAGAAGTGGATGTGTTATTGGGCGGCCGTGCGGCTGAAGAGGTCTTTATCGGTGAAATTTCTACCGGTGCAGCTAACGATTTGGAACGTTCTACCGACATTATCAAATCGATGGTTCAGATGTACGGTATGAGCGATGTGGCCGGTCTTATGGTTCTTGAAAAACAGCGTAACTCCTTTTTGGGCGGCGGTATGAGTCAAGGACGCGAATACAGCGATAAAATGGCTGAAGATATGGATACTTTTATTAAAGATTCACTCCAAGCACGCTATTTGGATGTTAAAGGGCGTTTGGAAGAGTATCGTGAAGCGATTGAAAAAATTGTGGGACTTCTTTACGAGAAAGAGAATATTTCCGGGGATCAGGTACGTGAAATTATTGAAGTGTTTGAGAATGAAAATAATATCGAAACAAAACTTGAACCGCGTAAAGAGACACCTTCGAGCAGAACAATAATTATCGACGAATAAAAGGAGAACCAGATGAGCGTTCAAAATGATACTTTTATCCTATCAAAACGGGGATGGCTACTATCCGGCGTGATCGGAGCGCTCTTTTTATTTTTTATGATGACAGGTTTACATCTGTTTGAATTCATTACAGGTGCGTTGTTATTGGCTGTTTTGATCATTTTCCGAAATCCGGAACGTAATACGACCGCGACGGAAGCCGAGGGGATTATCAGCAGTGTTGACGGTGTCGTTTTATCGGTTGAAGAGACACTTATCGATAACCAAAAAATGATCAAAGTGACTATCATGAATTCACTTTGGGATGTTTCAATGCTTCGTGCTCCGTTTGACGGAGTGGTTGAAGGGTTTAAAATTCGTCACGGTGCTTCATTGCCGCTTTATAATCCTATGGCGGATACGCTTAATGAAAAAGCGGTTATTTCATTCCGATCTCTCAAAGGTGATGAAATCTTTATTGAACACCTGAGTGAGCAAAGCTGTTTTCCGATCGGGATTGAATTGGAAAAAAGCCAAAAGCTCAAAGAGGGGAGCCGTTATGGCTTTTTAGCCAAAGGGCGCAGTATCTTGTATCTTCCCGAAACAACACGCGTATCGGTAAATGCCGGTATTACTGTCCGCGCGGGTGAAAGTGTTATCGGATACATGAATGCGGCTTAAGCGCATCTCTATGCGCTTCTTCGCTCTATTCGCCTGAAAGGAAATTTCCTATGCGTCAATCTCCTCCTCCTATCGCGTATATCCTCCCCAATATGTTCACCGCAGCTTCCATTTTTACCGGTTTTTATGCGATATCTCTATCTCTTACACATGAATTTAGCACCGCGGCATGGTTTATCTTTTTAGCACTGATATTTGACGGGTTGGATGGGCGTGTTGCCAGGATGACCAATACGGCAAGTCATTTTGGTGTTGAATTCGATTCGTTGGCAGATATTGTAGCGTTCGGCGTCGCTCCTGCATTTATTTTGTATTTATACGTTGGAGATATGTATGGTCGGATAGGAATCGTGGTGAGTGCTCTCTTTATTATTTTCGGAGCGGTTCGCCTCGCCCGTTTTAATGTAACAACATCCCGAATAGAGCCGAGCGTATTTATCGGACTGCCGATCCCAACTGCAGCTATTATGATCTCAATCGCAATCTTGCTTTTAGAACATTATCCTCAATATGATCATTATAAGGTTTTTATCCTCCCTTTTGCTGTCATACTGTCAATTTTAATGGTCAGCAATATCCGCTATCCCAGTTTTAAAAAGATCAATTTTCATACCTTTCATTTTATGCGTTTTTTAATCAGTTTGATCGTTGTCGCTTTGGGAGTCTTTGTTTATCCGATTGACGGGATGGCTATTTTAGCAGTTGGATATTTACTTTACGGACCGTTGCGCGCCGCTTTTTATCTCTTACGCCGTTTAATCGGTCACAGAGGGTGATATTTTTTAGGTTCGTTAACGAGTTTGTCTGTATCGATTCCAAAGTCGAAATAGCGTGAAACAAAGCCCGTATTTCCCATTTTGGCAAATTGGGAAACGGATCCCGGATTGTTGCGGATTTGCAGATAGAGTACTCCAAGGGCATAGCGGCTCTCCGGGAAACTCGGATTTTTGAGTTTTGAGAGCTCTAAAAGGGCAATGGCATTTTCATAATGTTCAGCACCGATGGAAGCACAGGCTCCCATAAACAAAGTATGTTCATCGCGTATTTTATACTCATCAATCAGCTGGTTGTAAAGTGTATAGGACTTTTCAAAATCTTGATTGTAAAAATACGATTGTGCCAATGCCCCTAAAATATCGACTGTATGATCCGTAGTCGTTTGCAGCCGATTTTCAAGCCGTTGTATAAACGGGGTGAGTTGACCGGTCATCATGGCTATCAAAATGGCACGGTCACGGGTGATCTGCGGTCCGAAATCCAGATCATCATAGTGGAATGTTTGTTTTTTGAGATAATTGATGGCGGATGAAGCATACGCTTTCGTTTTTTGGTCTTGGAAGTGGGTATCAATATAGATCATATGAGGGAAAATATCGTTGGGCTGGAGTTTGACGAGTCTTTCGGAACTTGCACGTACGATGTCCTCTTTTCCTAACTCAGATGCGATGATAAGTTTAAGTGCGAGATAAAGGGAACGCTCTTTATACGTATTCTCGAGCCATTTTCCGGCACTTGGAAAATTATTTTGGGCGATGTCATTTAAAGTACGGTAGAGCTGAAATTCTTCCGTAGCAGGTTCTTGTGAGAGATTGTCCTGGAGGATAGAGATCAGTTTAGGATTCTTTTTACCGATAATGTCGGAACTCATAATCGCAAAAATCCCTGCCATATAATTATTGGCATCGAGATGATAGGCACGTAAAAAATGGTCATATGCATCGGAAAAATCACCCAATTGGGCATAGGTGAGTGCTAAATTATAATGCAATATAGAGTGTTGGGGATTGGTTTTAAGCAGATCTAATAATTGTTGGTTTGCATCCCGCAGACGAAATTTAAGCGCTTTTTGAACAGCAAGTGCAATCCCGTAATCGACAGTGGAAGCACGTGTGCTTTTTTGGAGATACTCTTTAGCGCTTTGAATATCATCGATATAGATATTGGCATTCCCTTTGCGGATATAGTTGATCGTTTGATCTGCATTGTAAATTTTGTACGGTGCGAAATAAAGGATCGTTTGATAGGTTTTGAGATTGGAATTGCTTTTTTTGTCTCGGTAGAGGTGTTGAATGGAATCCGGATCGAAAAGTGAAGATTTAAGAGAAACCCGAATAGGATAGGGGGTATAGACTTGATCAGGATAAGCTTCCGTTGTTTGTTTAATCAGATTTGCACCATCTTCCTGGGACCCCGATTTTAGATTGATAAACGCCAGCGCGAGCTGTTCTTGAATCGGCTGTTTGTTTTGGATGATGGCGTCATTGAGATATTTCTTTGCTAAATCAACTTTGCCGAGATTGGCATACAACAAACCAAGAGAGAAGGAGTCTTCTTCCTGGAAAGGGTTTTCCAATGTATCGATTGCATCTTTATAGCTTCCGAACATCGCGCTGATTTTTGCTCGGAGTTTTTTTTGTATTTCCTGATACTCTGAAGTAGTCGGATGTTTGAGGGCGCTGAGCGCTTCGAGATAACGACCTTTGTAGTAGTTAATCAGCGTGTAATAGTACGAATACATTGGTGCATTACTCTCTTGCGGGAGATAGCTTTGCGCCATATCGATATAGGTGTTAAAATCGGTTTCACGTCCGAGATACAAACAGCATACCGCAGCATTGATGGCACTGACACACTGGTTTTCATGATTGTCGATAGAGCGTTTAAAGTTTTCCAACGCCCCCTCATACTCACCCTCTTTGAGCTGAACGACACCTAGATTGTATTGGGATATCGCCTCGGAGTAGAGGGCAATTTTTTCATAGAGTTTCAATGCCTCAATCGGGTTGCCGTTGGTATAGAGATAGTTGGCCCGTTGAATCATATTTTCGAGTTCGCTCGGCTCGATTATCGCTTCTTTAGGCTTGTGAGGCCGTTCGACGGTTATGGGTTCTTCGGGCTGCTTCTCTTTTGACGTACCATGTAGGGCGAAGAAAAGCCATGTTCCTCCGCCTGCAGCTAAAATCAGAGTGAGAAGAGAAGCGATGATAATTATGAACCGTTTATTCTTTAGAATGCTCGGTTTTTCATTTGAAGGTTCAGAAACGGCCTCAGCCGTTTTCTCGACGCCTGCGGCATCGGACTCTTCGATGATGATTATCTCTTCTTGCTCTTCAGCCATGGGCTCTCTTTAACCTTTTAGAGGTATTTTTGCAATACGGCAGGGATAACGATCGTGCCGTCTTCCTGCTGGAAATTTTCCATAATAGCTATCATCGTCCGTCCGACCGCTAAACTTGAACCGTTTAGGGTATGTGCGAGGATGTTTTTGCCTTCTTCTTTGTATCGGATCTTTGCACGACGGGCTTGGAAATCCCGTGTATTGGAGACGGAGCTGATTTCACGATAGGTATTTTGTCCCGGAAGCCACACTTCGAGATCGACGGTACGCGCTGCACCGAATCCCAAATCACCCGTACAGAGGGTAACGAGACGGTGCGGAAGACCAAGCGCTGCGAGAAGATCGGAGGCACATGCAACCATCTCTTCAAAGACCGCGTCGCTTTGATCGGCACGGGTGATACTGACGAGTTCCACTTTATGAAATTGATGCTGACGGATCATGCCGCGTACGTCACGTCCGCCGCTTCCCGCTTCTTTGCGGAAGCATGAGGTATAACCGGTCATTTTGATCGGAAGATCGGCACCGTTGATGATCTCGTCTTGGAAGAGGTTTGTGAGAGGAACTTCCGCCGTCGGGATCAAATAGAGCTCTTCTTCTTCGACTTTGAAGAGATCCTCTTCGAATTTCGGAAGCTGCCCCGTCCCCTCTAGTGCTCGGCGATTGACGAGCATCGGAACGCTATACTCTTCGAAGCCGCGTTCACGGTTGAAATCGAGCATAAAGTTGATGAGGGCACGTTCTAAACGGGCACCCATCCCGCCCACGACGCTAAAACGGCTTTTAGCGAGTTTGACACCGCGCTCAAAATCGATCCAGCCGTTTTGTTCGGCGAGTTCCCAGTGCTCTTTTGGGGTAAACGTAAAGGTCGGAGGAGTGAGCACTTTGCGTAGCTCGATATTGTCGTTTTCATCTTCACCGTCCGGCACATCGGCATCGGGGATGTTTGGGACACGCATGATGATCGCATCGAGGGCTTCTTCGGCGGAGCGTTGTGTATCGAGGAGATCATTTAGGGTTGCTTTGTTCGCATCGACCTCGATTTTCAGCTCATCCGTACTTTTCCCCTCTTTTTTGTACTGACCGAAAAGACGGCTGAGTTCATTTTGTTTGGCTTGCAATGTCTCGTAAGCAAGTTTGGCAGTTTTGAGGGTTTCGTTTGCAATTTTAAGTTCGTTGATTACGGAAGCGTCCACTTTTTTACGCATAAGAGCGGCTGCGGTTTCGTCAAAATTTTTCTGGAGAAGTTTTACATCGATCATAAAGGGTCATTCCTGCAATTATATAGTGATCGATTATAGCCAAAAGAGGCTGAAATTTGTTCTCTCTAAGATCCTAATGAAGGCATATTTGAATAAGTGAAATCAGACAATATTTATTTTGTCACAACAATTGACAAATTATTTTTTGTCTTATATAACAAGCATGATTTTATTGTAAACTATCTGCACTAAAATACAATGCTAACGAGATGTAAAATGGAACAAAAACTAGCTATTTGGGAAGATGATTTACTAAACCGAAAGAAGGAGGGCAAGTTCCTTTCCGAATATCTTTTAAAACGTTATTCAAATACTCCAAATAAGCCTTTTGTATTAAATATCAATGCCGAATGGGGATTTGGAAAAACCTATTTTTTAAAAAACCTTTCCAAAGAACTTGCAACACAAAAACATCCTGTCATCTATTTTGATGCATGGCAAAACGATTATTCAGATCAGCCGCTTTTAGCTTTTATCTCAGAAATGAATACATCATTAAAACCTTTTCTTAGCAAAAGTGCTCAGGGAAAAAAATTATTTGATAAAGCATGGAATACATCAAAAAAACTGTTAATGCCAATACTTGTTAAAAAGTTTACAGGATTAACATATGATCAATTAATGGGAGAGTTTGATGGCAGTACCGAAAACATAAAAAATGAGAATGATACAGAAGATGATGCAACAAAAAATGAAGTCGAATCAGTACTGTCAAAATTAGCTGAATCAGCATTGTCAGATCATGAAACTGTTCGAAAAAGCATCACTACATTTAAAGAGAATATGGCGAAATTATTAAGTTATATTGATAAAAATATTTCATCTAAACAATTGCCTATGTTTATCTTTATTGATGAATTAGATCGATGCCGTCCTAATTATGCGATTGAGTTACTCGAAAATATCAAACATATCTTTGATATTCCCGGAATCATGTTTGTTATTGCAACTGATTCGAAACAACTTTCACATTCTATCAATGCTGTATATGGTCAGAACTTCGCATCCGAACGCTATTTAAAGCGTTTTTTCGATCAAGAATACAACCTAACTAAACCGGATAATTATGCCTTTGCTCAGTATCTTTTTGAACTTCATGGTATTACCAAAGATGAAAAACTATTTTCACCTTTAGAGCAAGAGGTTTATAAAGACAAAGACATCAATGTTGAGCTTTTTACCCTTTATGCCAGTTTTTTCAAATTGGGGCTAAGAGATCAGGAACAAGTAGCTACAGTTTTATCTGCGATTGTGTTGACATGGCAAACGACTGATTCAATACACTTAGGCTATTTGCTATTTTTGATTATGTTAAAACAATGTTCTAATAGTTACTTTTATAATTTTAAAGAAACCGTCAACACGAAAAAAGGATCATTTATCAAGAATAATTTAGATCAATTGAATATAGATATATCGTTTCAATATAAGTCAAACTTTGAAAGCAGAAATTCCATGATATCTACTCCAAAGTTTGAACTAAATTTATATTCATTAAACAATTTAATCGAATTGTATACTTCCTTATTAGACATAGACGTTATGCAATTATATAATCTAAAATACAATAATATTTCGGTACATTCTAATGTCATTGAAAAAATGATTTCAGATACTCAGAAAAATAATCAATCAGTACCTAATCTAAATATTTATCTTAATCTTGTTTTACAAGCGGGACAGTTTTCGTAAAATATATGAAAAATCTTTATTGCCAATATATTGACAAAATTACATTTATACGACATAATGACAATATATTGACAAAATTAAAAAAGGAGTTTGCGATGCAAGCCATGTTTTATTCTACGGCACGTAATAACCTGCGAAGTATGATCGATAGCGTGTGTAAGGACTGTGAAGAGTACATCATCACGACCAAAGACAACCAAAGTGCGGTGCTGATCTCGTATGAAGAGTATGCTTCGATGAAAGAGACGATGTACCTCCTTTCATCTAAAACTAATCGTGATCGTTTGCTGGATTCCATTGAAGAGATCGAAAACGGTCATTTCACCGTGCAAGAGATAGCCAGTTGATGATCGCGTTTTCGACCAACGGATGGGAAGATTATCTCTATTGGCAATACAATGATAAAAAGATTCTAAAGAGGATCAATACGCTGTTGGAAGATATTCGCCGAAACCCTGATGAGGGGTTAGGGAAACCTGAACGGTTAAAAGAGAATTTATCGGGATATTTGTCCCGACGGATTACTGCTGAGCATCGATTGATCTATACAATCAAGAATGATCTTATCATCGTAGCGCAGTGTCGATATCACTATTAAAATAGTTCCGCTCGTGGTGAGCTTGTCGAACCATGAAAATACCCTTCGATAGGCTCAGGACGAACGGAAGATTAGCTCAAAATCGCCTTTGCAAGTTCAAACTGATTGGCGGTCATGATGTGGATTTTCGGATGGAGCGCTTTGAGCTCTTCGAAAAGGTTTTTGCTGAGTTCAAATCCGACTCGGTACTCTTCCTCAGGGCTGATGAGTGAAGCGGCTTCGAGGGCTTCGACCCACTCGCTCGGCACAAATATTCCCGGAACATTTTCATCTAAAAATCGGGCGGTGCGGAGTTTCGTAATCGGAAAATAGCCTAAAACTAGTACGCACTCAGCATTGTTTTCACTGTTGGCGTTTTCCATCATTTCCAATAGTTTTTTTGCATTTTCGAGATCATAAACCGGTTGGGAGACGATTGCGATTGCTCCGTGGGCTACTTTTTTCGACATCTTTTTTTGCAATGTTGCAGAGCTTTTGGCATAGGCATCGATAACGGCAAAGGGGAAAATCTCTTGGACGGGAGCGAGGAGCTTTTGTTCTGCGAGATCGGTTCCGTTGTTCAGGGTAGCAATGATATCGAGGAGGAGTTTACTGTTCCCTTCGAATACCCCTTTTGCATGAGGCTGATCGGAGTTGTGCGCGCTGTCACCCGTGAGGGCGAGGATGGCGCGGACGTTGGCTTCGTTGGCTCCGAGGAGATCGGATTGCAATGCGATACGGTTGCGGTCGCGCATACTCATGGTTGCGAGTGTCGGTTTTCCGAAACGCTCTTGGAGTTTTACTGCAGCAAAGAGGGCGTTGTATTTGAGTTTGGCAAGAGGATTATCGGTAGTGCTGAAACCGTCTACGAGTTTATCAAGACCCAAAGCGGCAATTTTTTCAATCGTAGGGGCAAACTGTGCCGATCGTGACGGTGTGGTCTCAAGGGTGATATAGGTTCCGTGACGGAGTTTATGGATAAATGATTCGAACAAAAGCTACCCTTGGATATAATTGCGTCATTATAACAAACAGGATAGGCTCTTTTGATTAAATTAGCAGTATTTGATTTTGATTCAACCCTAATGGATGGGGAAACAATCGATTTTTTTGCAGAAGCACTCGGAATCGGTGAGCAAGTAAGTGCGATAACCGAGCGGGCGATGAACGGGGAACTCGATTTTTTTGAGAGTTTACAACAGCGGGTGGGACTTTTAAGAGGGCTTCAATTTGCTCAGGTGGAAGAAATTTGTCAAAATCTCCCTTATATGCCAGGAGCGGTAGAAACGATTGCCGCACTTAAAGAACGGGGCATTAAAGTCGTCTGTTTCAGCGGAGGATTTCGTACCGCAACGTCGTATGCGAAAAACATCCTCGGATACGATGCCGATTTCTCAAATGTTCTGCATGCTAAAGAGGGCAAGCTAACCGGACTCGTCGGCGGAGATATGATGTTTGATTTTTCCAAAGGGGATATGTTGCAGCGTCTTCAAGGACTTTTTGGAGTTAGTGAAGACGAGACAATGGTAATCGGAGACGGTGCGAATGATCGTTCGATGTTTGCCCATGCCGGAACTCGTGTAGCTTTTTGTGCCAAAGAGATTCTCAAAAAAGAGGCAAATGTTATCATCGATACCAAAGACCTCACCCAAATTATTACAAAGGTGTTTTAATGCTCGAAAATTCTTTATGGTTGCGTTACAACCCTACAAAAACAATCCGCGAAGTCTTGGCACGTTTGTATGAGTGCAGTGCGGTAGAGATCGGTGATGACGAACGTGAGCTATATGCGTCGCTCAAACGTCATTTGACGAAAAAAGAGTTTCGTATGATTATGATGAACGAAGCGGGACTTTCATCCGAAGAAATCGGTGCGGAAGTAGGGTTGGAAGGTGAGGCTCTTGCCAAGGCACAATACAAAGCATACCGCAAAGTTCGCCAGGATAAAATCCGTTTGGAAGTTCGTGCGAGTAAAACAAAAGAAGAAGTTCCTTCAGAGGATGATGAAGCGTAAAATGTGTTTTTTTGATACATTTTTGATAAAATTGTGCTGTTATTAAATATTTTTTTGTTTATTAAACATCTGTTTATTGTTTCTAAGTTATCATTAAACCGATCAAGGCATCTTCACCTTTTCTTCGGAAATGCTGTAGGTGCCTTGCACTAACTTCAAGGAGAACGATATGACAAAGTCTATTTCATTCCTTCTTGCGGCTGTAATTGCTGCAGGGATGATGAGTACAACTGCATCTGCTGATGACAAAAAAGGTCAAAAAGCCTATTTGAAAACGTGTAAAAACTGCCATGGTAATGGTACAAAAGGTGCAGCAATGCATACACAAGACGAATGGGATGATCTATTTGCTAACGGCGGTGCAGCTATTATTAAAAAACATGCCGGAACAAAAGCGGAACCTTTCTTTAACGGTGATGCATTCAAAGGTTATGCTCCAGATCTTCGAGATTTCTTGTTTATGTACGGTTCAGATTCAGGAAACGTTCCTTCTTGCGGCTGATGCCATTTCCCCGTTGTGGGGAATATCTTAAAAATCTTCGATTGTTTTAAATTCCATCACTCCATACGCCGGTTCTTCATACGGATGCACCTCTTTTAATCTTTTTAGCACTTTTTTGAGTATTGCAGCTTCGCAGATCATTTCTATTTTTATCTCTTCCACTTTTTCGAGTATCTCTAAAGTTCCTAAAAAAGGGTTTGATCCTTCACGCGGTCTAAACTGCCCGATTCCCGAACTTTCCCAACTGCATTGATCGTAGTTTTCATAACGGCCGGCACCGGCATCAAAGAGAGCATTTTTTAATTCTTCAGAAGCGGTGAGCGGAACATAAACGAAGAGTTGATAGAGCATTTGATCTTCCTCTATTAGAATTTCATTAAACATGACTGTCAATTATATCTTTAATCCTTCCATGCACCCTTTAAGCTACAATCGTATGATGCAATAGACAAGGGTACAATTATGAAGATAGTCATTTGCGGGATGAGCGGATTTGTGGGAAATGCATTGGAGCATTTTTTCACGGAGCGCGGAGATACGGTAGCTTCAGTAAGTGTACGATCCTCGACTTCGATTGAATCACTGGTGCAAAAAATCGAAGATTCGGATGTCATCATAAATCTTGCCGGTGCCAATATTTTGGGGCGTTGGAGCAATGTATATAAAAATACGTTGCGTCAGAGCCGTTTGGAAACAACGACTAAATTAGTCGAAGCACTAAAACAGTGCATGAATCCTCCTGATACATGGCTCAATGCGTCTGCCGTAGGGATTTATGATGCGTATCATCAGCATGATGAATCTTCCCAAAATATGGGAGATGATTTTTTGGCATCGTTAGTCCGTGATTGGGAATATGCCATTATGAAAGCCGAATCGGAGTTAACTCGGGTGTGTGTTATGCGTTTTGGAGTCGTATACGGCAAAGGGGGTGGTGCGATGGCTAAAATGCTTCCCCCTTTTCAAATGGGGCTGGGTGGAAAGATGGGGGACGGATTTCAGATGATATCCTGGATCCATTTGGATGATCTGATACGTGCTGCAGCCTTTTTGATCGACCATAAAGAGATTCGCGGCGTAGTGAATCTCACTTCACCCGAACCGATCAATAATTTAGAACAGACGAAGGCGATGGGGAGAATTTTACATCGTCCTACTTTTTTTGATCTTCCTGCCTGGGTGGTCAAGCTCGCTTTTGGCGAGGGTTCAATCGTTATGCTCGATTCCAAAGAAGTTTACCCGAGAGTCCTCCAAGAAAACGGATTCGAATTCCGTTACCCTACATTTGACAGTGCGATGGAAGAAATTGTTCACGTCCTAGAATGAGGAGCTCTTCATCCAGACGATAAGGGTGAAGTGCTACCTCATCAATTGTTTTAAAATTGAAATGGCTTTTGTTATAGCAGATAACTGAATGAGTTTTACCTTCTAGTAATGCATCAATGGCATGCGTAACGAATTTATAAGCCATTAATCGGTCGTAAACGCTTGGATTCCCACCTCGTTGTGTGTGTCCCAAAACATTAACCCGTGACTCAAATCCCAATTCTTTTTCAAACCATTGAGAAATATTTTCACTGTTCTGCAGTGCTTCGGAGACGATGGCGATAAAATAATCGCGCCCTTTTGCTATTTGAGACTGAAAACACCCTTTGTAATCCTCGATATTGATCGGAATTTCAGGAATCATACATAGCTCT
>NZ_JAQTQR010000074.1 GCF_028712165.1 Sulfuricurvum sp.
GCAGGAGAAGCCGCCAAAACATACACAATCTGTGCTTCCGATGCAGCGATAGCAGCAATCGTCTCTGCACGCCATACATCTTCACACACCACCATTATTGCTTCACCATACGATGTCGAAAATGATATTATCTCATCTCCCGCCGCAAAATAGCGCCCTTCTTCAAACATCCCATACGTCGGCAAATGATTTTTACGGTGGATATGGATCAATTTTCCCGCAGAAAAATAAAGTGCGCAGTTATACACTTTTCCCTCATCCCAAAGTGCCGCACCGATGACGATGTCACACTTTTGACTGGCAAGTGACAATTCACTAAGTTCTTCCACTTTCCAGGCGTCTTCATACAATTTGTCTTGGAGTAAATATCCGCTTAATGCGAGTTCAGGAAAGATGACGACATCCGCATCTTTATTCTCATCTACCAATTGCAGCACATCGTGCAGATTGGATCGATTCAGTTTAGGAGAGGATTGTATCAGCGCAACCTTCATGAGAGTGCTTCACATACCTTTGCAAGTGAGTCCATATCGGAGATGCCATACGTTTCAATATCTGGAGCATTGCGTTTGTTCAGTCCTTTGAGAACTGCACCGTTTCCAAACTCGATCATGAGATCGATTTCACCGGCAATTGCTTCAATCGATTGTTTGTACTTCACCGGCTGAATCAATTGAATTTTCAATAATTTCAATGCATCGTCTTTGCTCATATACTTTTCAGTCGTCACATTGGATACGATCGGGGCGCTAAAACTGTCTGATACCATTTGTTCCATCGCAACGCCGAGGGGTTCCATCGCACTTGAAAGCAATGGACAGTGACTGGCGATCGACATATTGAGGAGTAATGCCCGCTTTGCACCTGCTTCTTTGAAAACACTCTCCATAGCTTGCAAATCTTCTTTTATACCGGCAACGACCAACTGACCGTTTTGGTTGAAATTTGCCGGCCACACCCGTTTGCCTTCACCATTGGCTTTTGTGCACAGTTCTTCGACAACCGCATCGTCCAATCCCAAAATCGCCATCATCCCCGCATTAATACTTTCACAGGCCTGGCTCATCAATTTTCCGCGTTTGTGCACCAATTCGACTGCATCGACATAGTCGATAGCACCACTTGCACAAAGTGCACTGAACTCTCCCAAAGAGTGTCCTAAAAACATAGCTGCAGCAGTGGGATGAGTTTCTTGAAATAATTTATAAGCAATCGTCGAAATCAATAAAATGGCAGGTTGGGTATATTCAGTTTGATCTAATTGTTCATTCGATTCAAATAAAAGTTTGGTGAAATCAACGCCGATCCGTTCACCCGCTTTTTCAAACATTTCGCGTGCAAGCGCACTGTTCTCATAAAACGACTTCCCCATCCCAATACTTTGAGACCCTTGACCGGGAAAAATCATAGCGATTTTTTTTGACATTAATTCTCCTTGGTTTCTAATTGATATTCGGCATGATCGGCAATTTTTTTCCGCAACGTATTACGATTTAACCCCAACCGTTCTGATAACTGTAATTGCGATTTAAACCGTTTAATTCCCGCACGGATCAGAGGAACTTCATACAAATGTAAAAACTGACGATAATCATTATTACTGCCAAGTTTATCAATGAGATAATGTTCCATAATACCCATTAAATCATTTTCATTGATGCTATCGAAAAGATAGTGCAAATAGACTTGCCGTCGGAGAGAAATCGCATTTTCACTCAGATCAGGGATAAATCCGCTTAAATCAAATGGGTCAGATTTTCCAAGTGTCTGACGCGCTTCTTTAACAAAAGCATCGATCAAAACTTCAACATCTTCAATTCTCTCACTCAAAGGGGGTAAAGCGAGCCGTATTGTAAAAATCTCATCCAATTGGTCTTGGGAATAACGAAAACCACCGGTAGCGATGACACGAGTCCGTGTTTTTTGGATCGTTTCAATTAAGCGCTTAAGATTGGCAACATTATCGAGTCGATGAATGATAACGTCACTGTGTGATTCCAGTGCATCCAAAAGCTCATCAAAATGTCCTGCATCAATAATAGGTGCATGAGGAAGGATATAGCGGGCAAGGGTTAGCTTACCCGTCCCGCGTTCTCCAAAAATAATGGCATTTACTCCGAGACCTTTGAGTAAATTTGCCGTTTTAAATGCTTCAATTGAAGCATTTGATGCGGTTAAAAAATTAGTGACATCCACAGCCGTGATTACCGCCGCTTCCACAACATCCGCTATCATCCACTTTATTTTCTGCTGCAATACCTGTCATTGCTTCTTCAGCAGACGCATCACGAACGTTAGAAATAGTAACGCTAAACATCAAATCTTTCCCTGCAAGAGGGTGATTAAAATCGATAATAACCATATCGTCTTTAATCTCTTTTACCATAACTTGAACGGTTCCGCCATCTTCGCCTTGACCGTAAAGTGTCATACCGACATTCAAATCGATCCCTGCAAATTGCTCACGCGGAAGTTCTTGTTGTGCTTCTTCGTTATAGTCACCGTATGCATCAGCAGCTTTAACAAGTACATCGCCTTTGTCACCCATGTTCATGTGAGCGATCCCCGCTTCAAGACCTGGGATGATTTGTCCTTTTCCGAACATAAACGTCAATGGATGTCCACCTACGTTGCTATCAACTACAGTTCCGCCGTCACGTACTTCGTATTCAATCGATACGATTTGATTATTTTCAATTGCCATTTTAATGCCTTAACTTTAGATTGTGCGATTTTAGCACATTTACCTCTAACGAGGCTGAAAACGGTCATTTAGAGAAACGACTATTATTTCAATTTAGATAAACGCTCTTGCGCCTCTTTAGCAGCTCCGCTTCCGCCGTATTTTGAAACAGTTGCTTGATAAAATGCTTTTGCCGTTGCACTGTCTCCGGTTTTTTCCATTGAAATACCGGAATGGAGTAATAAAGTTGGCATGAAAAGTGCCTTCTCATTACGGGATGCACTGTCTTTATAGTACGATACAGCCTCTTTATACGATTGGCGTTCAAAAAGAGTCTCACCGATCATAAATAATGATTCTGATGTTTTATATTTTTTTTGAACTAATTTTTCAAAATAATTTTGCGCTTCTGCGTATTTTTTTTGTGAAAAAAGTTTGTTTGCCTGTTGTTCAATCGAAGCATTATCTGTCTTTTCAGAAACAGCTGCTGTCGAGGCTGAGCCTTTAGGGACACTCACTTTAAGCTGCTTGATTAAAGCGGCAAACTGATCTTTTGTGACATAGTCTGTATTGATACCGTCAACAACATGCGACAGTTCTTCAAGCAAAGTTTTAAACTGAGCAATGTTCTCGGTATTGGCTTCAACTTGTTTCCCGATCTGATCAAGTGTCGAAGAGATATTGCTGTCCGTACTGTACTTTTCATTCAAACGCTGAAGGGACAACGTATTTTCATTGCTTTTCTGACTTAACCCTTCAAGTATCCCCTGCATCCCGTCAAGACGTTCCGTAACTGTTTCCACTTTAGAGTTTTGTGCATTATTTTTTTGAATGACAGACTGAAGCTCTTTTTTATTTTCAAGAATCAGTTTCTCTTCATGTGTAAGACCGTATGGGTTGGGAGCATTTAGATCACCTGCCCCGAAAACCGAAGGTTCCGCAGCAGAGGCAATGACCGAAAGGGAGAGTAAATAAATTACTAAAAGACGCATTTACGGAAGTTTAAAGTCTACACGACGATTTTTCGCCCAGCACTCTTGAGTTTTTTCCAAACAAACCGGGTTGCTTTCACCGTAACTGATCATAGTGATAGAATCAGCGTTCATTCCGCCGTCAACTAATGCAGATTTTACCGCATTGGCACGTTTAAGCCCAAGTGCATAGTTATACTCGTCACTACCGAATTCGTCACAGTTTCCTTCAAGTTTAACTGCTTTGCCTTTTACCAAAAGAGCATCTTTTGTCATGGTCTCTTGCATATCTTCACGAATATTGAATTTATCAAAATCGAATAAGATGCTTGTTAGTTGACCATCTGATCCGTTCGTTCCGTTTGCACCTGTAGCACTTGTATCGTTTGCATTTGCATTTGTAATCGGAGCTATCACAGCACCGTTATCCGTTCCAGTTGTTCCAGTTGCATTGGCATTAGCATTTGTCCCAACCGACGTTCCGTTTCCATTAGCGGTAGCATCAATTGCCGGCTCTTTTGAACTACATCCGCTTAAAACCAACATTGCAACCGTTGCACTTAAAAAAGCAACATTTTTTATCATGACATCTCCTCTACGATTTAAATATTTTGCTATGATACCGAAATATGATTAACACTACCAATCAATTGACTGGATTCGTCCTAATTTCAATGGAAATGCAAAGCTTTTATTCACCCCGAAACGGATGACTCCTATTGAACTTCGCGGACCTTCTTGCTTGATATAGAGAATTGCTTCTCCATCAGGGGAGAAGCGTGGGAAATCATTCTCTCCACTTGCAGTTAGCCGTTTTACGGCACCTGAGTTAAGAGATAATAGATGAAGATTGAAACTGTTCCCATTATAGGTTCCACTGCTTTCACGCGCTTTATACACAAGAAGATTTTTATACGAGCTCAATGATGAGTTGTTTTTTCCATCATATACCAATGGTGTTACCGCTGAACTGTTTGGCCGTGTTGAATAAATATTCGGATATCCCATACGGTTTGATACGAATGCAATTGAGCCGTCACCCATAAACTGTCCGTTTACATCAATCCCTGAATAATTGGTAATTCTTGTCTTACTTTGATTGTTCAAATCGTAAAGATAAATATCAGGCTGCCCTTCAGGTGCCAAAGTCAACAACAAACGTTTGCCGTCTTCACTTACGTCCGAACAAACTGCCATTCCATCTGAGCTGATCAATTTTTCTTTATGTCCGTTCGAAAGATTCATTTTATAAATAGTCGGTTTAAAATCCAAAAGCGACGTGTAATACAAATCCGTTTGCTCACGGTTCGCCCATTTAGCAAATCCGTACAACCCTCCGCTGAGTATGACACGTTGATATGAGAGGGTATAATCTGCTGCAACAATATCAGATCGTTTCGGACCGCTTTGTCGAATGAAAAGCACCTTCCGTTTTATCCAATCAATCGAAGAACCGCCAAGTTTTCCGTTTATATCATAGGCAATCGAATGGGATAAAAACACCAGCATTTCACTTTGCTTGAGTATATAACTTTTAACAAACACATCCGCACCGTTTCGAAGCAATTTTATATCGGCTCTTACCCCTCCCGCACCATCATTAAGAAGACGGTAACGCAATAAAAATTGCGCATTTTTATGATTTAAAGCCGGAGTAGGTGAATCAAATGGCGCAGTAGCATAGCTCTCATCAACTGTAAACAATGAAACAACATTCATATCAGCAGCCAACATTTTAGTAAATTTTTGGCTCATATCATTACTAATCGGACTTGCATCTTCAATAGCTAACGGAACAGAACCTTCAACCCCTTTTATAACTTCTATAGTGGCATCCGATCCCCATAAGAATTGCACTAAAAATAAAAAAATAACAATAAATTTCAAAAAACTACTCCTTAGCGGTTAATATGCATTCCAACACTGTATCTTTGCCTTCAGGATGATCCGGAAAGCGAATCGCACTTAATCGATCTCTCAACCAATCTACTTCACTGTTAAAAGAGCTGTTACCGGAATAACTCAATACCCGGTAGCTGATCAATTTCCCTGATCCGCTAATATTCATACGGACTCTGGCAACTGCTCCTGCACTTCCGGCAGGCGGATGAAAGTTGGTATAAACCAGCGCCTGAATCTTAGCATGGTATTCGTTAACAATCGGCCCGCTTGATCCACCTTGGACAACCATTTTTACGGACGGTTTTGCAAGTTCTACTTTATTCACTTTATCTGAAAATCTGGGAGTATCTTTATGGGTTAAAAGCTCTTTCTCCAATTTATTTAACTGCTCGTTTTGTTTGCTATCTTCGAGAGGCTTTTTAATTGTTTTTTGAGGCTTTACTTGTGCAAATAGGTCAGAGATATCAGGAATTTTGTCCGGTTGGGCAACCGGTTTTTCAGGTTCGGGTTCAGGTTCCGTTTTTTGTACTTTAACTTGTGGAGTCGGTTCACTATGATCTTCACTTTTTGTATTAGTAACAGCAAGAGAAACAGAAATAAATTCACTTTTTGTCATCGCGAATTGTTCAGCTTTCGGAGAAAAAATCAAATTGTATGCTGCTAAAAAAAGGAGAAATACAAAAAGGGAAATGGAGATAAGTCCGCTTAGAAAAAAATAACGTTCATGATTAAAACCCATTTGACAGCACCTGTTGTTGCTCTAAAATACATTTAACCATTAGTAGCTAATGATACATCTCGAAATCCGGCTTGTTTAACTGCGCCTAAGATAGACATCACTTTTCCATAATCCAAAGATTGATCAGCACTGATAAGTACCGTTGCTTTATGATCAAGTGTCTGGGCAAAAAGGGCAAAATTATCTGCGAAAGTATCAAGTTTAAACGGCTCTTTATTTACCGTAACTTCACCATCTTTGCTGATAGTAATATTGACCGGAGGGATTTTAGTCAGTTCCTGTTGAGCCGAACCCTTAGGGAGCCGAATCAACTCTTCATAGACAATATTGGGAGAAATGACCATTAAAATCGCAAGTAGAACCAACATTACATCGACGAGCGGTGTAATATTAAGTTCCGGTTTTTCATCCCAATCAAACATGTTTATTTCTCTTTGGAGAGGAGAGCATCACCTTGCATACGAATAAGACCCGAAAGCTCATACGCTTTGCGTTTCAAGATTTGATGATAGGTATAAGCAAAAATAGCAACAAATATCCCCGATGCAGTGGCAACCAAAGCATCCGAAACCCCGGAAGCAATAATACTCATTGTCCCATTTGCCCCACCGATATGCTTGAAAGTATCTAAAATAGATACAACAGTTCCAAAAAGCCCGATAAACGGAGTTGTAGATGCTACTACAGAAAGAAACATCAGCCCTTTAGTAGCTTCTTTGGTTGCGGCATAGGAGGCCATATCAAATAATGAAGAGGAAAAATGCGAAGCTGATGCAACAAAATGTTTTAAATAAGCATAATCAGGAATCTTTTGCGAGCCTAATAATAACGATTCAAGAGATTTGTTTTCAGTGTTAATCCACTGATTGAGAGAAAAGAAACGGTAAAAAAAGACCCAATTAACGGAGATAAAATAAATAGAAAGGACCAGCAACACAAAAAGTGTTACTGAATTACTTTTATCATAAAATGCAGAAAAAGTCTGAAACATCGTTTAGACTAAATTATGTGCCGCAGATTCAATACGCGCTGAGACAGTGGCAAACATAACATTTGAATCGGTAATACTGTGAATAAGAGATTTTGCTTCATCAAGTGCTTTAGCAATATCTCCTTCACTTTCACCACGAATTGCAACTGCACCGTCAACCAAAACAACCACTTTATTGTCAGTGATTTGGACGACACCCCAGTTTACAACAATCGATTCAGTTTTACCGTTCTCTTTTTGAATGTCAACAACTCCGGCTTGGAGCAATGTTGTCAAAGAGACGTGTTCAGGGAGAACACCAAATTCTCCCTCTTCACCCGGAAGGGTGACGCTTTTAGCAGGACCGTTAAAAATCGATCCGCTTGGCGTTAGCACTTCTAATTGGAGTGTTTCCATAGTGTTTCCTTTAAGGCGAGAAGCAATTACTTGCTTTTCATTTTTGCAGCTTTCTCAATCGCCTCATTCATATCACCGACCATGTAGAAGGCACCTTCTGGCATATGATCGTAATCACCTTCAAGAATTCCTTTGAACCCTTTGATGGTGTTTTCAAGAGAAACGTATTTACCAGGAGAACCTGTAAATACTTCTGCAACGAAGAACGGTTGAGAAAGGAATTTCTCAATTTTACGTGCACGTTCAACAACAGATTTATCATCTTCTGAAAGTTCATCCATACCGAGAATCGCAATAATATCTTGCAAATCTTTGTATTTTTGAAGTGTTTTTTGAACACCGCGAGCTACATTGTAATGCTCTTCACCGATGATTTGCGGATCAAGCAAGCGAGATGTTGAATCCAATGGATCAACCGCAGGATAGATCCCTTTTTCAGCGATTTTACGGTTAAGAACCGTTGTCGCATCAAGGTGAGCAAATACAGAAGCAGGAGCCGGGTCAGTCAAGTCATCCGCAGGTACGTATACCGCTTGAACTGAAGTGATTGAACCTTTTTTGGTTGATGTAATACGGTCTTGAAGAGCACCCATTTCACGAGCCAAAGTCGGTTGGTAACCAACGGCAGATGGGATACGTCCAAGGAGTGCTGACATCTCAGAACCTGATTGTGCAAAACGGAAGATGTTATCGATGAACATCAATACGTCAAGACCTTTCTCATCACGGAAATATTCCGCCATTGTAAGACCTGTAAGAGCGATACGGTTACGTGCTCCCGGTGGTTCAGACATTTGTCCGTAGCACAGTGCTACTTTGTCCAAAACGCTTGATTCTTTCATCTCGTGGTAAAGGTCATTCCCCTCACGAGTACGCTCACCGACACCAGCGAAAACAGAAAGACCGTCATGCCCGTGTGCAACGTTGTGGATAAGTTCCATGATAATAACGGTTTTACCGACACCGGCACCACCGAATAGACCGACTTTACCACCTTTTGCATATGGAGCCAAAAGGTCAACAACTTTGATACCTGTTTCGAACATCTCAGTTTTTGTACTTTGATCAACCAATGGCGGAGGATCACGGTGAATAGACCATGTATCACAATCCGTTACTTGATCGCCGCCATCGATAGTTTCACCGATAACGTTGAAGATACGTCCGAGAACTTTTTCTCCGACAGGAACTTTGATCGGAGCGCCGGTTGCAGTTGCAGGCATACCGCGAACAAGACCTTCTGACATATCCATTGCGATCGTACGTACACGACCGTTTCCGAGGTGAGATGCTACTTCAAGAACAAGACGAGTCGTATTCCCTTCTACACTTACATTTACTTCGATTGCTTCATTGATTGCAGGCAAATGGCCTTCAAAATCAACGTCAACAACCGGACCAATTACTTGAGCAATTTTACCAATCATTCTTTCCTCCATAATTATTTCATCGACTCGACGCCGCTGATAATCTCGATAAGTTCGGTCGTAATCGATTCTTGTCTCGCTTTGTTAAACTTGACTTTCAACGAATTAACCATCTCTTTCGCATTGTTAGTTGCCGCATCCATTGCTTGCATACGCGCACTGTGCTCTGCTGCCAATGAATCAATCAACGCATAATACATATTGTACTCAGCGTATTTAGTAACCAATGAATCGAGCATTTTCTCTTCATCTTGTGCTTCAAGTTCAAGCATAGTCTCATTTGATTTTTCGCAATCATAATCGTCTACATTGACCGGAAGTACTCGGTTAACATGCAACTCTTGGGTAATAACGTTTTTATATCCGTTGTATACAAGATACACAGCATCGATTTTACCCTCTTTGAAATCTTCAATCGATCGTGTCATGAATTCGCTAGAGCGTTGCATATCAGGAGCAGAGCTGAGATTTTTAACTTCATCAAGCATCTCTACTTGGTTATAGCTAAAAAATTCAATCCCTTTTTTCCCGATTCCGCGAAGACGGATTTTGACATTTTTATTTTTGTATGAAGTCATAAGACGTTTAACCGCCTTAATGGTTTGCATATTGAAACCACCGCATAGACCTTTATCGGCAGTTACAAAAATAATATCGATTGTTTCAGGAGCATCATTTTCAATAAAACAGCGATTTTCAATCCCGCCGATTTTATTGCATTTGATACGCCCTGCGATTTCAGCTATCACTTGATTCGTTTTTTGTGCAAACAGACGTGAACGTTTTGCAAGCTCTTCCGCACGACGAAGCTTTGCCGTAGAGACAAGCTTCATTGCACGTGTAGTTTTTTGCGTGTTGGAAACGCTCTTAATCTGTCGTTGAATCTCTTTCAAGTTAGCCATAAAGATCCTTATTCAGCAACGAAAGTAGATTTAAACTCTTCGAGTGCTTTTCTCATCATTGCCATCGTGTCATCATCAATTTTAGATGTTTTAGCGATATTTTCGAAAATTTGAGGATAAGATGCCTCTACGAACGGATAAAGATCCGCTTCGAATCTAACAACATTAGAAGCAGCCATATCATCAAGGAAACCTTCGTTACCTGCGAAAATGATCAATGATTGTTTCTCAGCTGAAAGTGGAGAATACGGAGGTTGTTTCAACACTTCCACCATACGTTGTCCACGCTCAAGTTGTTTACGGCTTACTTCATCCAGATCAGAAGCAAACTGAGCAAACGCTTGAAGCTCACGATATTGAGCAAGGTCAAGACGCAATGTTCCGGCAACTTGTTTCGTTGCTTTGATTTGCGCAGCACCACCGACACGTGATACTGAAAGACCTACGTTGATCGCAGGACGGATACCTGAATTGAACAAATCAGTTTCCAAGAAAATTTGACCGTCAGTGATTGAAATAACGTTGGTCGGGATATATGCCGCAACGTCACCCGCTTGTGTTTCAATGATTGGAAGAGCAGTCAAAGAACCGGCACCCAACTCATCGTTCAACTTAGCTGCACGCTCTAACAAACGGGAGTGTAGATAGAAAACGTCCCCAGGATACGCTTCACGGCCCGGAGGACGACGAAGGATCAATGACATTTCACGGTATGCCACCGCATGTTTTGAGAGGTCATCATAAATGATCAAACCATGTTGTGCATTATCACGGAAATATTCACCCATCGTTACACCGGTATACGGTGCAAGGAATTGAAGTGCTGCTGCTTCAGAAGCCGGTGAAGAAACGATAATAGTGTATTCCATCGCGCCAGCTTCTTCAAGACGACGAACGACTTGAGCAACTGTTGATTCTTTTTGTCCGATAGCAACATAAACACAAAGAACACCGTTGCCTTTTTGGTTGATGATCGTATCAAGAGCAACTGTTGTTTTACCGGTTTGACGGTCACCGATGATCAACTCACGTTGTCCGCGTCCGATCGGAACAAGAGCGTCAATCGCTTTAATACCGGTTGCCATCGGTTCATGAACTGATTTACGAGCCATGATTCCCGGAGCTTTCTCTTCTACGAAACGCATTTCTGTAGTTTCGATTGGTCCTTTACCGTCAATCGGCTCACCAAGAGCATTCACAACACGACCAAGAAGAGCTTTACCGACTGGAACACGTAAAAGACGCCCAAGACGTTTTGCACTCATCCCTTCGCGAAGATCTTTACCTTTACCGAGAATAACAACACCGACGCTGCTCTCTTCAAGGTTCATTACAAGACCACGTGTGCCGTCTTCAAATTCAACCATTTCTCCGGCCATAACGTTGTTCAAGCCATAAACTTGAGCGATTCCGTCTCCGTATGAGATGATTTTACCGGTTTCATTAATGTCTACATTAAGTTCGAAATTCTCAATTCGTTCTTTAATGATTGAACTGATTTCGTCTGCTTGTACTTTTGCTACCACTATTTCTCCTTTCCCGAGGGTTAAATTGCTTTTAAAATGTGCTCAACAAGTTGAGCATTGAGGCGGCTTTTTGAAAAATTGATCTCTACGTTTAGATCATCAACTTCGACGCGAATACCGTCAAAATTAGATGCAACGTAATTCAATGTGATTGTAGAACCGGTTTTGGTACCCAAATCACGTGCAATCAAATCGACAGAAGCTTGATCAACAACACTATTGCTGTAGATACGGCCTTTATACATCCGTTTTGAACTTGCGATCGAGCGTTTCAACTCAGAGGCAAGGACAGGAATCAATGGTAAACGACCGTGCTCTGCCAATAACTTAACAAGATTATTTACCATTGAACTGTTCGCAGGAGCGACCATGTCCAAGATCAATTGACATTTAGCATTTGCGCTTACATCACTACTATTTAAAATATTAATGAATTTGTGATTATCATAGGCAACGGCAACATCACTAAGTAATGTTGACAAATTTCCCAATGATTCTTCGTCACAACTTTCCATTAAAGGTTTAATGTAACGTTTTGCAATGAGTTCATACTGCATTTATGCCACCTTCTTTTTCAAGATTTCGGTCATAGCTTCTTTACCCAAAGCTTCATTGCTGCGATTCATAACATCACCCATAAGCTCACTAACAACTTCACGAACCATTTTACGCTTATCAAGTTCCATCAAAGCACTATTTTGCTTTGCAATAACCTCAAGGTCTTGCTCACATTGTGCCAAAATTTTGTCAGACAAAATTTTGTTCTCTTTTTTACTTGATTCCGCTAATTCGCTCGCGAATCGTTCCGCTTCTTCGACTTTGTGTTCAGCCGCCTCTTTAAGACGTTTTGACTCTCGAAGACGCTCTTGAACTTTTTCAAGTTCATCGGCAATCCCCGAACTTCTACCGCTAAAATAATTTTTAAGCGGCTCTGCCAAAACGTAAAACAAAATTCCGGCAAAAATCAGGAAGTTGATCGTTCGTTGAACGATATCCGTAGAGCCCTCAACAGCTGCATCTGATCCAAATAGATATGCACTGAGCAGTAATACTGTAACGATTATTTTACCCATTGCATACCTCACATCTGACTTAGTTTTGCTGATACAGCAGATTCGAATGCAGGTACTTCGTTTTGAAGCGTTGCAATCAACTGTGTGCGCTCTTGCGATAAATCGCTTTCGAACTTCGTGTACTCAAGTGCTAATTCAGCACGTTTTGTCTCTATTTTGCTATTTGCCAGCGCTTTGGCCTCAGCAATAACTTTTTCTCTTAATGCCGCTGCTTCCAGTTTAGCATCACTTATAATCTTTTCTGCTTTGGCATGAAATGCAGCGATTTCGGAATCGTTGTTACCAACTTGCTCCAAATCTTTTTTAATATCTGCATCCCGTTTTTCCATATAGCTGAAAAGAGGTTTGTAAAGCAAACTGTTTAGTAGGGCAATAAGGACAAGGAAGACAATCAGTGTGCTGCCAAGCAGCATCGGACTTATATCTAACATACCACCTCCTAAAAGTTGCGTGATTATACAACTTATAAATTGAAGGGACAGTTAAACGTCAAAA